>NZ_JBFAMT010000039.1:0-42501 GCF_040656635.1 Actinosynnema sp. NPDC049800
AGCCATCCAACGGCAGAGGACTGATTGCCACACCCCACCAACCCGGGCGTCCGGAACATCGTGTCCCGGACGATCAAGAGCTTATGGAGGGCTGAGCGACCGCTCTTCGCCCCGCAGGCCGCACGGGCTGCGGGGCGGCCTCGTGCCCGCGGTCAGCCGAACCACCGCGCGGCGACCTGCCGGAGCTCGTCCTGGTCGGGGCGTGCGTCGTCCGACGCCCACGCCACGTAGGAGTCGGGGCGGAGCAGCAGGGCGGTGACGTCGGTGTCCGCCTCGGCGCGGACGACCTCGACGCCGTCGGCGCGCAGGTCGCCGCTCCCCGTCAGGTCGATCAGCAGCGGCCGCGCCGTCCTGACCAGCTCCGCGAGCCGGACCGTGCCGGCCGACGTGCGCAGGTCGAGGTCGGGGGCGGGCAGGCCGGCCAGCGGGTGGGCGTCCTCGCCGACCGGGTAGCGGACGTCCGCGCCGGCGACCAGGTCGGCCACCACCCGCACGACACCCGGCTGGGCGAGCAGCTCGCCGAACAGCCGGCGCAGCCCGGTCACGTCCTCGCCCGGTGACAGCAGGGCGGACTGCGCCTGCGAGTAGGTGATGGTCCGGTCGGCGACCGGACGGCGCTCGGCCTCGTAGGTGTCGAGGACGTCGGCGGCGCCGTTGACCACCGCGGCGAGCTTCCAGCCCAGGTTCACCGCGTCCTGGAGGCCGACGTTGAGGCCGGTGCCGCCGGCGGCGAACACGTGGGCGGCGTCGCCGACCAGGAACACCCGACCGTCGCGGTACCGCTCGGCGACCCTGGTGTTGCCGCCGTTGAGCCTGCGCAGCACGTGCGGGCCGGCGCCGGGTGGCGGGCCGAGCGGCACGTCGACGCCCAGCACGCGGGCGACGCTGGCGCGCATCTCGTCCAAGCTCATCGGAGCGGTCGCTGCCGGCTCGTCCCACTCCGTGGTGGCGACGAGCGGTGGGCGGCCGGGCAGCGGCGCGTAGGAGAAGCCGCCGCGGGCGGTCCGGACGGGCAGGAACGGCAGGACGGGGCCGTGGCCGGGCACGTCCAGCGCGCCGGTCGCGGGGTCGAGCCGGTCCGGCGGCACGGTCACGTGCGCGGTGCGGGTGGTGGACCGGTCGTAGGTGACGCCCGGGAAACCGATGCCGGCGGCCTTGCGGACCGGGCTGTGCGCGCTGTCGGCGCCGACGACGTACCGGGTGCGCAGCTCGTAGGGCCCGTCCGGGCCGTCGACGGTGAGCGTGACGCCGTCGGCGTCCTGAACGAGCCCGGTGAACTCGTGGCCGCGGCGGAGCTCGACGCCCAGCTCGGTCGCGCGTTCTTCGAGGACCCGGACGGTGGCCGCCTCGGGCACCGGGAGGTTGTAGATCGGGCTGTCGGCGAGGAGGCCGAGGTCGAGCGGCATCGCGGCGAACATGAAGTAGCTGCCGTTGGGCGCCGGCGGGCCGGGCTGCCCGCTGAGCCGCTCGAACAGGCCGCGGCGGTCGACCAGGCGGACGACCTGGCCGACCAGGCCGTTCGACCGGGGTTCCGCGGCGGGTTCGAGGAGGCGTTCCAGCACGACCGGCCGGACGCCTCCCAGGGCGAGCTCGCACGCGAGCATGAGCCCGTTCGGTCCACCGCCGACGATGACCACGTCCATGGCGTCACTCCTCTGCTTCGGGTGTTTTCGGGCATGCCGGGGGAGCCCGTCGGGCGGGCGTCGGTCTGCGGGGCGGACGGCGCGGTCAGCGCGGGGCGGGCAACCCGGCGCGGATCTGGTCGAAGACCTCGCGCAGCAGTGGTGCGATCGACCCGGTGGGGTTCCGGGTCCACCGGGTGAGCGCGGCGCCCAGACCCGCGCTGACCACGGCGGCCACGATCCCCGGGTACAGGTCGCCGGGGTCGGTGCCGGTGCGGTCGGCGATGGCGGCGGTCAGCTCGTCCTGCGCGGCGGTGTGGGCGCGGAACACCTCGTACTGGACGGCCGGCTCGGCGAGCAGCTCCTGGAGCGCGTCGGCGTAACCGGAGGGCGTCGGGGCGCTGCCCGGCGGTGGCTCGAACTGCGAGACGACGGCGTCGACGAGCGCGTCCCAGAGCGGTTCGTCGGCCGGGCGGTCGCGGAGGGCCTCGGCGATGCGCCGGCCGCGCTCGACGTGGGTGGCGACGATCGCCTCGGCCTTGTTGGCGAAGTAGTTGCGGAAGGTCCGCTCGGACACGTTCGCCGCGGCGGCGATGTCCTCCACCGAGACGTTGTCCCACCCGCGTTCCAGGGTGAGCCGGATGGCGGCCTGGCTCAACGCGAACCGCGTCTCCCGCTTCTTGCGCTCACGCAGCCCTTCCGTCGCCATGCGGATCAGCCTAGCTAAACTTTCCGAATCTGCAAACTTGCCGATCCGGAAAGTTTTGTCGGTGAGGCTCGGGTCTCACGAACCGTCGGGTCGCATCGCCGAGCGGGCGAGGCGGGCGAGGCCGGCGCGCATCCGCCGTTCGCCGAGTTCGGGCAGGAGCGAGGCCACGTGTTCCGCGGCCAGTGCGGCGAGCAGGGCGTGGGCGGTGTGGTCGGGGTCGGGTGTGGTGTCGAGCAGGATCGCCGCGTGGCGGTGCCAGAACCGGTAGGCCCCGATCCGGTACCGGGCGCCGGGCACCGCGGTCTCCGACATCCGGACCAGGGCCAGGTGTTCCAGCAGGTAGTCGAGGTAGGCGTCGATGAACGCGACGAGGCGTTCGACGGGCGGCGCGCCGGGGCCGAGCGGCGGTGGTCCGTGCAGGATCGCCTCTTGGAGCACGCGTTCCCGGGTGTCCAGCAGGGCGGCGGCCAGTCCGGACTTGTCGCCGAAGCGGCGGAACAGGGTGCCCTTGCCGACGCCGGCGGCGGTCGCCACCTGGTCCATGGACACCGCTTCGACGCCGTGCTCGGCGAAGAGCCGGGCGGCGGCCTCCAGGACGGCGACGCGGTTGCGCGCCGCGTCCGTTCGCTCCTTGGGTGGCGGGGTGCGCAGCAGTTCCAGGGGGATTGCAGAACCGGACTGCGGTCCGCTATCGTCGTGAGGCACAAGCGGACTATAGTCCGATTCTCTTCCGGAAGGCAGTGGGATGACCGCACTCATCACCCGCGACGAGCTGAAGGCAGCGATCGACGCGGGCACCGTGACCGTCCTCGACGCGCTGGGCGGCGACTACTACGCCAAGCAGCACCTGCCCGGCGCGCTCGCGCTGGTCCTGGCCGACGTCGACACCCTGGCGCCGGCCCTGCTCCCCGACCGCGACGCCGCGATCGTCACCTACTGCTCGAACCCGGCGTGCCCCAACAGCGGGCAGGTCGCCGACCGGCTGACCGCGCTCGGCTACACCGACGTCCGCAAGTACCGCGAGGGCATCGAGGACTGGACGGAGGCCGGCCTGCCCACCGAATCCGCCTGAGGGTCCACGCGGACGAGGACTCCGGGGGCCGTGGTCCGGCCGCGGCCCCCGGACGGGTCAGTGGCTCGGGGTGAGCTCGCCGGCGTCCGGCGCGACGTCGGCGCCGTGGGACCAGAGCCGGGCGTAGTGGCCGTTGGCCTCGAGCAGCTCGGCGTGGGTGCCCTGCTCCACGATCCGGCCCTCGGACAGGACCACGATCCGGTCGGCGCGGGCGGCGGTGGCCAAGCGGTGGGCGACGACGAACGTGGTCCGGGCCCCGGCCAGGTGGTCGCTGGCTTCCAGGACCGCGGACTCCGTGGCGGGGTCGAGGGCGGCGGTGGCCTCGTCCAGCAGCAGGATCGTCGGCTGGACCAGCTCGGCGCGCGCCAGCGCGACCAGTTGGCGCTGGCCGGCGGACAGGCCCTGGCCGCGCTCGCCCACCTGCTGGTGGAACGCGTTGGGCAGGGCGGCCACCACGGGCATGGCGCCGACGGCCCGGACCGCCGCCTCGATCTCGGCCCTGGTCGCGTCGGGCTTGCCGTAGGCGACGTTCTCCGCGATGTCGCCGCCGAACAGGTGCGCCTCCTGCGGGACGATGCCCAGCCGTTGGCGCAGCGCCGCCAGGTCGTAGGAGCGCAGGTCCACGCCGTCGACCAGCACCGCGCCCTCGGTGGCGTCGTAGAACCTCGCCACCAGCTTGACCAGGGTCGACTTGCCCGCACCGGTCGCGCCTACGAAGGCGACGGTCTCGCCCGGCGAGACGTGCAGCGAGATGTCCTCCACCGCGGGACGGGTGGTGCCCTGGTAGGCGAACGTGACGTTGCGCAGCTCCACCTCGCCGCGCAGGTGGGGCACCGGCACGGGGTCGTCGGCCGGCGGGACGGTGGTCGGGGTGCGCAGCAGGTCGCCGATGCGGCTCAGGCCCACCCTGGCCTGCTGGTAGCCGTCGAACACGCCCGAGAGCTGGTACAGCGGCGAGAAGAACAGGCCCAGGTACAGCACGAACGCCAGGAGCACGCCGGGGGACAGGGTGCCCTCCGCCACGCGGTACGAGCCGACCACGAGGATCCCCGCCTGCGCGACGCCGGAGAGCAGCGACAGGAACGGGAAGTAGGTGGCGATGTACCGCTGCGCCCGGATGCGGGAGCGGCGGTAGGCGTCGCTGCGCTCGGCGAACGCCTCGGCCGACCGCGCCTCCCGCGTGTACGCCTGCGACACGCGCAGCCCCGAGACGTTCTCCTGGAGGTCGGCGTTGACCGCGCTGACGCGTTCGCGCGCCTCCGCGTAGGCCGCCGACGAGAGGCGCTGGAAGACCACCGTCGCGATCAGCAGGATCGGCAGCACGCTCAGCGCCACCAGCGCCAGGCCCGGATCGGTGACGACCAGGGCCACCGCGATGCCGACGACGGTCAGCACGCTGATCACGAACGTGGTCAGGCCGGTCTGCAGGAAGCTGGACAGGGCGTCCACGTCGGTGGTCATCCGGGTCATGATCCGGCCGGCCATCTCGCGCTCGTAGTAGTCCAGCCCGAGTCGTTGCAGGTGGGCGTAGCTGCGCACGCGCAACAGGTACAGCAGGCGCTCGCCGAGCCGGGAGGTCACGACGGTGCCCGCCGCCGCCGACACCCAGCCCAGCACGACCAGCGTGAAGCTGATCGCGGCGGCGGTCCAGAGCCAGCCGACCTGGCCGCCGACGACGCCCTTGTCGATGCCCAGGCGCACCAGGTTCGGCGAGGCGACGGCCAGCGCGGTGTCGATCAGGAGGAGACCGCCCACGCCCAGCATCGTCCAGCGGACGGGCCGCAGCAGGGTGCGCAGGCGGAAGCCCGGGTCGGGGGCGCGCGGGTCCTCGCCGTTCAGGGTCGGCACGTCGTCGGCGGGCGGCAGGGAGTGGACGCGGGCCATCAGCTCCGGGGTGGGCGGGGTGCCGCCCAGCAGCGCCGACGTGCCACCGCCGCCCCGGGAGACCTTGGCCGCGCCGACGGCCCGGTTCGCCGCGCGCACGGCCAGGTCGTCGTCGTCGCTCTCGGGCCAGAGGTCCGGGGTCGTGCCGTCCGGGCCCGGTTCCAGCCTGGCGTCGGCACGGGGGTCGACGTGCTCGATCGCCTCGCCCGGTCCGGCGAGGAGCTCGCGGTAGAGGCGGCAGCGCTCCCGCAGCTCGGCGTCGGTGCCGACGTCGACCACCCGGCCCGCGTCCAGCACGGCGATGCGGTCGGCCAGCGCGAGCGACGACCGCCGGTGCGCGATCAGGAGCGTCGTGCGCTCGGCGGTCACGGCGGCCAGCGTGCGGTGGATCGCCGCCTCGGTGGCGTTGTCCACGGCCGAGGTCGCGTCGTCCAGGACCAGGACGCGCGGGTCGGAGAGCAGGGCGCGGGCCAGGGCGACGCGCTGGCGCTGACCGCCGGAGAGGGTCAGGCCGCGCTCGCCGACCACGGTGTCGTAGCCGTCCGGCAGGGCTTGGACGAACTCGTGCGCCTCGGCCGCCCGCGCCGCCGCCTCCACCTGCTCGTCGGAGGCGTCCGGCAGGCCGTAGGCGATGTTCGCGCGGACGGTGTCGGAGAAGAGGAACGCCTCCTCGAACACCGTGCCCACGGTCCGGCGCAGGGAGGCCAGCCGCAGGTCCCGGACGTCCACCCCGCCCACCGACACCGCGCCCTCGTGCACGTCGTAGAACCGGGGCAGCAGGAGCGAGACGGTCGACTTGCCGGAGCCCGCGGTGCCGACGACCGCGAGGGTCTCGCCCGGTTCCACGCGCAGGGACACGCCCGAGAGCACCGGTTCGCTGCGCGTGTAGCCGAACGTCACGTCCCGCAGCTCGACGGCCACCGGACCGGCGGGCACGTCGCGGTCGCCGTCCACGACCGTCGGCTGCGAGTCGACCAGCTCGTACACGCGCTCCACGCCGGCCCGCGCCAGCTGCGCCGTCACCATCAGGCTCGCCAGCAGGCGGGTCGGGCCGACGAGGGTGGCCACGTAGGTCGCGAACGCCAGGAACGTGCCGAGGGTGACCTCCCCGCGCAGCGCCATCCAGCCGCCGAGCGCCAGGACCGCCACCTGGCCGAGGTAGGGCAGGGCGTTCAGCGTCGCGGACGGGCGGGCGGTCAGGCGGGCCGCGCGCATCCGCTCGGCGAACAGGAGCTTGGCGCGGGACTCCAGCCGGGAGACCTCGCGGGCCTCCTGGCCGAACCCCTTCACCACGCGCACGCCGGTGACGGTCTCCTCCACGTGCTGCGCCACGTCGGCCGCGCGCTGCTGGGCCGACCAGGTGGCCGGGAAGAGCGTCAGCCTGCTGCGCGCCGCGACCACCCCGACGGCGGGGGTGATCACCAGCGCGATCACGGTCAGCAGCGGCGACAGCCAGAACATCGCCACGATCGCCGCG
Source organism: Actinosynnema sp. NPDC049800 (assembly GCF_040656635.1). Classification (NCBI taxonomy): domain Bacteria; kingdom Bacillati; phylum Actinomycetota; class Actinomycetes; order Pseudonocardiales; family Pseudonocardiaceae; genus Actinosynnema; species Actinosynnema sp. NPDC049800. The sequence continues at coordinate 6,765 of NZ_JBFAMT010000039.1, forward strand.
ACCGCGAACACGACCGTGCCGAACGCCAGCGGCGTCATCGACAGCAGGCTGTTGACCAGCTGGAGGTCGGTGATCGAGCGGGACACCACCTGGCCCGTGCGCAACGCGTCCTGCTTGGGCCCGTCCAACCGCTGCACCGCGCCGAACACGGCCTGCCGCAGGTCGTGCTGCACGTCGACGGCCAGCCTGCCGCCGAGGAACCGGCGCACGAACGCGGTGCCGAAGGTCAGCAGCTCCAAGCCGACCAGGACGATCGCGAGCCAGGTCAGGCGGTCCGTGCGGCCGGCCATCGCGTCGTCGACGGCGACCTTGATCAACAATGGACCGACGGCCTGCAACCCGACGCCGACGACGGCGGCGAGCACCGAGAGCACCACGAGGGCGCGGTGCTGCCAGCACGCCTTGGCGAGCCTGCGGATCCAGCCGTCGGGAGAAGTCACGACGTCCAACATAGGTCGGACCACCGACGGTGTCGGCCCCCCTGGAGGTGACGAAGGCCGCCCCGAACCTTCGGGGCGGCCTCCGTCAGCCGATCAAGAACACGCGATCAGGTGATGTCCTTGCGCTGAGTGGCCGCCCAGCCGCCGAGGAAGAACAACGCCGTCCAGACGAGGAAGACCAGGCCGCTCAACCACCAGTCGAACGCGCCCAGCGCGCCCGCGATCGCCCGCAGGAACTCGACCATGTCCTCCGGCACGACGCCGGCGTTCGACAGGAACAGCGACGACGCCACCGAGCCGGTCATGCCGTTCACCGCGCCGTTGGGCAGGAAGCCGATGATCTCCGGCAGGCCCTGCGACGCCAGCACGAGCTGGATGCCGTTCTCCACGATCAGCATGTAGAGCAGCAGCACCACGGTGGTGCCGACGACGCTGGTCATCAGCGCGCCGACGCCGACGCCGAACATGGTCATCAGGATCGACGACAGCACGCCGACACCGGCCAGCGCGAGCCAGCCGCCGGCGTCGGGCAACGAGCCCGAGTTCGAGGTCAGCGCGATGCCGATGCTCACCGACGCGACGATGGCGATGCCGAAGATCGCGCCCCACAGGATGTAGACGATCATCTTCGCGGCCAGCGCGGAGACCCGGTTGGGCGAGGTCAGGAACGTCGTGGTGATCGTCTTGCGGTTGATCTCGTTCGCGATCGCCAGGCCGCCGAAGATCATCGGGAAGATCGTCGCCACGTTGATGCTGCGGGCGATCCCGAACACCGACATCTGCCACTGCGACGGGTCCACGTTGAGCAGCGCGGTGAGCTCCGCCGCCTCGTCGTTGTTCATGATGTCCGAGACGGTCTTGAAGATGGCCCCGGTGCCGAGCGCCCAGCCGAACGCGAGCAGCACGGTCGGGATCATCAGGCCCCACCACAGGCCCGTGGTGGTCGTCTTGCGGAACTCCGACTTGATCAGGTTGCCCATCACGCACCGCCCCCGAGGCCGCCCTGACCGTGTTGCTGTCCGTACGGGTTGTCCTGCGGCGGCGGCTGGGACCCCGGTGGTGGCGCCTCGTAGCCCTGCGGGGGCTGTTGGTACTGCTGCTGGTACTGCTGCTCGTAGCCGGGCGGCTGCTGGTACGGCTGCTGGTAGCCCGGCGGCGGCTGCTGGTAGCCCTGCGGCGGTGTCTGGTACGGCTGCTGGTAGCCGGCCGGTAGCTGCTGCTGGTAGCCGCCGGGTTGGGCGTACTGGCCCGGCGCCGCGTACTGGCCGTTGGTGAGCTGGAAGAACAGCCGCTCCAGGTCGACCTTCTCCTCCTGGATGCCGTAGACCGACACACCCGCCTTCAACGCGGTGTCGGCGACCTGCCTGGCCTCCACGCCGGTCACCGCGATGCGGCCGTCCGGCAGCTGCTCGATCGCGCTGATCCCGTCCTCGCGCAACGCCGCGACCAGCGCGCCGGTGTCCGACGGCTGCACGAGCACGCGGCCCTGCTGCTGGTCGCGCAGCTGGTCGAGCGAGCCGTAGTACATGGTCTGACCGCGGCTGATGACGACCACCTGGTCGACGGTCTGCTCGACCTCCGCCAGCAGGTGGCTGGAGATCAGCACGGTCCGCCCGCTGCGCGCGTAGGACTGCAGGAACGTCCGCAGCCACGCGATGCCCTCCGGGTCGAGCCCGTTGGCCGGCTCGTCGAGCACCAGGATCTGCGGGTCGCCGAGCAGCGCGGTGGCCAGGGCCAGCCGCTGCTTCATGCCCAGCGAGAACCCGCCCGCCTTGCGGTCGCCGGCCGCGCCGAGGCCCACCAGCTGGAGCACCTGGTCGGCGCGCGAGTCCGGCACGCCGATCGCGGCGGCGTAGACCCGCAGGTGGTTGCGCGCCGTGCGCTTGGGGTGGAAGCCCTGCGCCTCCAGCACCGCGCCGACCACCCGCGCCGGGTTGCCGAGCTGGGCGAACGGCCTGCCGTTGATCAGTCCGGTGCCCGCGGTCGGGGTCACCAGGCCGAGCAGCATGCGCAGCGTCGTCGTCTTGCCGGCCCCGTTGGGACCGAGGAAGCCGGTCACCGAACCGGGTTCCACCGTGAAGCTGAGATTCTGCACCGCTGCGACCGGACCGAACTGCTTGGTCAAGTTCTGCACCACGATGCGGCCACTGCCGTCGTGCACGCGTCCCTCCCGAGTACTCCTACCGGGCGTCATCCTGCCCTAGGAGGGTCACTCTGGGAGGGCATGCCGCGGTTTCGACGCGACCCTGGGTATCTCGGCCGTCGTCTCGACCTCCTTCGAATGTCGCAGCGTGCGCAGCGGACGGCGGCGTTCGCGGTGCGGCAGGCCGTCGCCGATGAGGTGCTGGTGGGCCATCGTCCACACCTGGCACGGCCACTTCTTGTGCCGCAGGATGCCGGGGCACGCGCCGCAGCGGCCGTCCGGATCCGGTTGGTGCACGGTCAGCAGCAGCCGCCAGCCGTCGGCCAGGCGGTGGATCTCGGACCGCGCGAGCGGCACGAGGGCGTCCGCCTCGCCGGTCTCGGCGGCCTCGTCCAGCAGCGCCAGCCGGCGCATCACGGCGGCCCGCAGCGCTTCGTCCACGGCCGTCACATCCTGTCGGCGACTTGGTCGAGCAGGCGGTGCAGCCTGCGCGTCTGCGTGACGGACATCACGGCGGACTCGCCGGGCGGCGCGACCAGCAGAACTCGGTCGTCCTCGACGAGCACGGTCATCGACCGGTCCCGCCCGAACGGGTCGTGGCAGTCGATCCAGCCCTCGGGTTCAGCCATCTGCGCTCCGATCGGAGGTGGCGCGGCAGAGCGCCGCGCGAGCGGACGACCCCGCCGGGTAGCCGCGGGGTTCCCGCCCTGTGCATCGGTCGCGGGGCCGTCGTGACTTACCCGTTATCACCCAAGTTCACTCGATTGCTTGAGTTTGGGCACAGCGCGTCGCCACCGCCGGGTGGGAATCTCGGCCGGATCGGTGGGGTCACTGGGCAGCGACCCCCGTTCCCGGCTAAGATTGGCGACGCGGCCCGCTCCCAGTGACCCCCAGGCTGGTTGAGCGGGCCGTCTTTCTTTCGCCGAAGGGCCCCGCTCACAGCACGTGAGCGGGGCCCTTCGCGGTGGGTCCTCAGAAGTCGAGCGGCGTGTGGGTCATCCCGTGCGCCTGCGCGACCGGCAGGTTGGTCAGCAGGCCCTCGTGCGCGTTCAGGCCGAGCGCCAGCGACGCGTCCGCCCGCAGCGCCGCCTCCCAGCCCTGGTCGGCCAGCGCGACGGCGTACGGCAGCGTCACGTTGGTCAGCGCGTAGGTCGACGTCCGCGGCACGGCGCCGGGCATGTTCGCCACGCAGTAGAAGACGGTGTCGTGCACCTGGTAGGTCGGGTCGGCGTGCGTGGTCGGGCGCGAGTCGGCGAAGCAGCCGCCCTGGTCGATCGCGATGTCCACCAGGACGGAGCCGGGCTTCATGTCGGCGACCAGCTCGTTGCTCACCAGCTTCGGCGCCTTCGCGCCGGGCACCAGCACCGCGCCGATGACCAGGTCGGCCTCGCGGACGGCCTGCTCGACGGAGTACCGGTTGGACGTCACGGTGCGCAGGCGGCCTTGGTAGAGGGCGTCGATGTGGCGCAGCCGGTCCACGTTGGTGTCCAGGATCTGCACGTCCGCGCCCATGCCGACGGCGATCGCCGCCGCGTTCAGGCCCGCCACGCCGCCGCCGATCACGACCACCCGCGCCGGGTGCACGCCGGGCACGCCGCCGGGCAGCACGCCGCGCCCGCCGGACGGCTTCATCAGCGAGAACGCGCCCACCTGCGGCGCGAGCCTGCCCGCCACCTCGGACATCGGCGCCAGCAGCGGCAGCGCGCCGTTCGCGGTCTGCACGGTCTCGTAGGCGACGGCGGTGGTGCCCGAGTCCAGCAGCGCCTGCGTCAGCGGCCGGTCGGCGGCCAGGTGCAGGTACGTGAACAGGACCTGGCCCTTGCGCAGCCGCGGGTACTCCTCGGCGATCGGCTCCTTCACCTTGAGCACCAGGTCGCCCTCGGCCCACACGTCGTCCGCGCCCGCCAGCACCTTCGCGCCCGCGGCCAGGTACTCCTCGTCGGTGATGGCCGAACCGAGGCCCGCGCCGGCCTCGACCACCACGTCGTGGCCGCGCTGCGTCAGCTCGTGCGCGCCCGCCGGGGTCAGCGCGACGCGGTACTCGTGGTTCTTGATCTCGCGGGGGACGGCGATCCGCACGGTGGGCTCCTTCGGCCGTTGTTACACCAAAGGTCCGGTAACGGGTATTCGGTGTCATCGTGCGGCCGGCACCAACGCACCCCTGCGCCACTGTGCTGATCGAACAAGCCCGGCGGTGCGTTGACACCCGTCGGGCCCGGCACCTAGCGTGCGGGCCAACCAACTGAACATCGGCCGCGGCGCGCCAGGAGCGCCGGAACCCGCGCGGGAGAGACCTCGGTGAACGTGCCGGGGCGCCGAAGGAGCAAGCACCCCGCACACTCTCAGGCAGCGAGAACCGCTCGGGTGAGGCGACTCTGGAAAGCGCGCAAGTCCGCGCACCCACGGTGCAAGCCGCCGCTCCGGCGTCGGTGAAGCTCTCAGGTCCCAGGACAGAGTGGGGCTCTGGTGGACCTTGCCGTGAGGGAGCGCTGTCGTGACTTTTCCGGACAACCTGCTGTACACGCCCGAGCACGAGTGGGTGGACTGGGCGCCGGGTACCCAGGAGCCCGTGGCGGTCGGCATCACGTCGTACGCGGCGGAGTCGTTGGGTGACATCGTGTTCGTGGAGCTGCCCGAGGTCGGCACCGTGGTGAAGTCGGGCGAGGTGTGCGGCGAGCTGGAGTCGACCAAGTCGGTCAGCGACCTGTACGCGCCGATCAGCGGCGAGGTGGTCGAGGTCAACCGGGCCGCGGTCGACGACCCGTCGTTGATCAACAACGACCCGTACGGGGCCGGGTGGCTGTTCAAGGTGGCCGTGACGGACGCGTCCGGGTTGCTGACCGCGGCGAAGTACGCGGAACTGACCGGGGACTGACGTCATGGCGATCAGCGTGTTCGACCTGTTCTCCGTGGGCATCGGACCGTCGAGCTCGCACACGGTGGGCCCGATGCGCGCGGCGATGATGTTCGCGCAACGGCTGCGGCCCTCGTTGGCCTCGGTCGACCGGGTGCACGTGGAGCTGTTCGGGTCGCTCGGCGCGACCGGGCACGGGCACGGCAGCCCGAAGGCGGTGGTGCTGGGCCTGGAGGGCAGCCGGCCGGAGGAGGTCGACCCGGAGGAGGCCGAGCGGCGGCTGGCGGAGATCCGGGCGACCGGGCGGCTGCGGCTGGCCGGGGTGCGGGAGATCGCGTTCACCGAGGACGCCGACCTGGTGATGCACCGGCGGAAGTCGTTGCCGCTGCACCCCAACGGCATGAGCTTCACCGCCCACTCGGGTGACGTCGTGGTCGACTCGGCGGTGTACTACTCCGTCGGCGGCGGGTTCGTGGTGGACGACACGGCCACCGGGGCGGACCGGATCAAGCCCGACGAGACGCCGGTCGCGCACCCGTTCCGGACCGGTGACGAGCTGCTGGCGCGGTGCCGGGAGACCGGGCTGTCGATCAGCGAGGTGATGTTGGCCAACGAGCGGTCGTGGCGCGACGAGGAGTCGGTGCGCTCGGGGCTGCTGCGCATCTGGGACGTGATGCAGGAGTGCGTCGAGCGCGGCTGCACGCGGACCGGGGTGCTGCCCGGCGGCTTGAAGGTGCGGCGGCGGGCGGCCGAGATGCGGCAGCGGATGGCCGCCGAGCACTACGCCACGGACCCGTTGCGGGTGATGGACTGGGTGACCCTGTTCGCGCTGGCGGTGAACGAGGAGAACGCCGCGGGTGGCCGCGTGGTGACCGCGCCGACCAACGGCGCGGCCGGCATCGTGCCCGCGGTGCTGCACTACTACACCCGCTTCGTGCCGGGCGCGTCCGACGACGGCGTGGTGCGGTTCCTGCTGACGGCGGGTGCGGTCGGCGTGCTGTTCAAGGAGAACGCGTCGATCTCCGGAGCCGAGGTCGGGTGCCAGGGCGAGGTCGGCTCGGCGTGCTCGATGGCGGCCGGCGGGCTGGCCGAGGTGCTGGGTGGCACGCCGGAGCAGGTGGAGAACGCGGCCGAGATCGCCATGGAGCACAACCTGGGGCTGACGTGCGACCCGATCGGGGGACTGGTGCAGATCCCGTGCATCGAGCGCAACGCGTTGGCGTCGATCAAGGCGATCACGGCGGCGCGGATGGCGTTGCGCGGCGACGGCTCCCACTTCGTGTCGCTGGACAAGGTCATCAAGACCATGCGTGAGACGGGCAAGGACATGAAGGTCAAGTACAAGGAGACCGCGCGCGGCGGCCTGGCCGTGAACGTCATCGAGTGCTGATAACCGGCCGCTGACCAGGGCGGATGGCTTCCATCGCTGCTCGATGGTTCTCGCCACTGCCTGACGTCCCACGGCCTGGAGACGGCCTGATCTTGAGCCGCACCTGACGGGCTCCACCTCGTAACGCGGGGTGGAGCCCGTTCGCGCGTCTTTGGCCTGAACCTCGATGCCGCACAACACTTCTCGACCACGCGATCGTCCCGACTGCTGCGGCTGCCAGCTGTCGCGCCCTCAGGTCGGCGCGCCTTGATCGCGCACAGCAGAATTCAGCAGCGGCTACGGGAGGAGGTTCACGCCGTCGTGAGCGCGAGTGTGCAATTCGGACCGAGGCCGGGGCTGCCCTTGCGGAGGGCGGGCCCGGCCTCGGTCACCCCGACCAGCCCGGCATGGTCAGCTCGTCGTCGTGGACCGCCCACGCGGGCGGGCCTTCGGGTGCGGCGAGGACGTCGACGCCGTACGGGAGGTAGTCGTTCGTCGTGTGCCGGGCGGTGAAGCCGGCGGCGGTCAGGATGGTGATGACGGCGTCGGCCATGGCCTGCGACACGGCTCCCTGCTGGTGCAGGGCCGGGTGGTCCAGGTGCTTGTGGCGCAGGGCGTCGACCGCCACCCGGCTGAGCCGGGGGCTGGGCCGCCAGTCCGCGTGCACCACGCCGTCGTCCGGCTCCCACATGGTCACCCGGACCGTGACGCCGCACTGCAGGTCCGGCGCCAGCCCTTCGTGCGACAGGGGCAGGCCGGCGGCGGCCAGTTCGTCGCGCGCCTGCCGGGCCAGGCGCTCCAACTCCGCCCGCGCGGTCAAGGCAGCACCGACTCGATGGCCTTGACGACCGCCTCGTCCTCCGGCTCGGTCCGCGGCCGGAACCGGGCGACGACTTCGCCGGACGGGGCGAGCAGGAACTTCTCGAAGTTCCACTGCACGTCGCCGGCCGCGCCGTCGAGGTCCGCGAACGACGTCAGCTCGGCGTACAGCGGGTGCCGGGACGGGCCGTTCACCTCGACCTTCTCGAACAGCGGGAACGTCACGCCGTACGTGGTGGAGCAGAACGTGGCGATCTCCTCCGCCGTGCCCGGCTCCTGCCCGGCGAACTGGTTGCACGGGAACCCGACCACGGAGAACCCCTGCCCCGCGAACCGCTCCTGCAACCGCTCCAAGCCCTGGTACTGCGGCGTCAGCCCGCACTTCGAGGCGACGTTCACCACCAGCAAGGCCTTGCCCTCCAACGCGCCCAGGCTCGACGGCTCACCGGACAGCGTGCGCAGCGGGATGTCGTGGATGCTCATGGCTGCGAGGCTACGTGCCGCTCGACGAGCGCCCGCAGGGCCGTCATCTCCGCCGCCAGCGCGGCCCGCCCCGCCGCCGTCACGCCGACCCACGTCCGCGGCCGCTTGCCGTCGTACCCCTTCTCCACGGCCACCAGCCCGGCCTCCTCCAGCACGGCGATGTGCCGCGACAGGTTGCCCGCCGTCAGCTCCAAAGTGGACCGCAGGTAGCCGAACTCGACCCGCTTCGCCTCCGCCGCCACGGTGAGGATGCCCAGCCGGTGCCTCTGGTGCACCACGTCGTCCAGCGACGCGGTGGGGTGCTCAGCCACGCCGCAAGCCCACCACACCGCCCACGAGGAGCACCAACCCGGGCAGCACGACCACGCTGCCCAACGACCACGTGCCGGGGTCGACCGCGGCCGGCGGCGTGAAGCCGGCCGACACGCACAGCGCGACCAGGTACCCCGCCGTGATGGTGGTGAACCGGGTGCTGCGCTCCACCGCCGCCAGCACCACCAGGCCGAGGCCGATCGCGATGAACTGCCCGATCGGGCCCTGGTCGTACTGGAGCACCGCCGTGCCGAGCACCGCCGCGGCCGCCGTCGGCACCAGCGGCGCGCGGCGGCGCCACAGCACGGTGGCCACGGCCAGCACGATCAGCCCGATCGCCGTGCCCGACCACGGCCCGGAGGCGCCGACGCGGTGACCCGGCAGGACGACCGCCAGCACCACGCCGACCACCGGCGCGCTCAACCCGATCGCCAACGCGCCGAGGTAGCCCGCCGTGGACGTCTCGATGCCCACCCTCGCGCCGCGCCTGCGGTACCACCACGCCGTGGCGAGCCCGCCCACCACCAGCACGACCAGCCAGTACAGGCCGAGCAGCGTCGGGTGCCGCACCTCGGGGTGCGCGCCGAGCACCGTCAACGGGCTCCACGCCGCCGCGGCCCCCGGTGACGGCGCGTACAGCGGCACGGCCAGGAACGACGCGACGCCGAAGAACAGCAGCGGGAACGGGTAGGCGTGCCGGTCCTCCCGCGCCCGACGGCGCAGTTCGGCCAGGTCACCCAGCAGGTCTGCCACCCGGTCAGGTTTGCACCGCAAACCAACCGCGTCAACCGCGTGGCCGGAAGATCGTCACCACCACCCGCAGCCCGAGCAGCACGCTGATGACCAGCAGGTTGTAGCCGAACACCTGGAACAGCGAGAGGTCCGGCCCGACGTGCGGCCCGCCGTCCGCGCCCAGCAGCAGCACGGCCATCACGCCCGCCGTCGCGCCCAGCACGGTCAGCATCACCTGGTGCAGCAGCGAGACGATGAACTGCCGATCGCGCTCGTCGGCGAACAGCCGCATGCTCAGCCCCAGCCGACCCTGCTCCAACGCGCTGGAGATCCGGTCCGCCCGTCGCGGCAGGCGCCGCAGCATGGGCATCAGCGCGTGCAGCTCCTCGGTCACCGTGCGCTTCAGCGACTCCGGCGTGAGGTGCGCGCTGAACTGCTTGTCCGCGAACGACCGCGACTCGACCACGATGTTGAACCCCGGCGACAGCGCGGCCAGCGTGCCCTCCACCGTGGCCAGCGCCCGGAACACCGCCGCGATCTCCGGCGGGATGCTCAGCCCGTACCGGTAGACCAGCTTGAACAGGTCGCCGAACATCTCCACGTCCGGCCGCATCCCGGTGCTGAGGTGCCGTGCCATGAACTGCCCGAGCGCGCGCTCCAGCTGCTGCTCGTCGATCTCGTCCGGCCGGGCCACCAGCTCCAGCAGCGCGTCGCGCAGGCCGGCCGGGTCGCCGTGGTCGATGGCCAGCAGCAGCTTGCCCAGCGCCGCGCGCAGCTGCGCGTCGATCCGGCCGACGGAGCCGAAGTCCAGCATGCCGAGCCGGCCGTCACCCAGCAGCATGATGTTGCCGGGGTGCGGGTCGGCGTGGAAGACGCCGTTGAGCATCACCTGGCGCAGCAGCGCGTCCAGCAGCGTGCGGGCCAGCGCGTCCCGGTCCACCGACTCCAGGGACGCCGACCGCACGGGCGCACCGTCCAGCCGCTGCATGACCAGCACGCGTGCCGTGCAGAGGTCCTCGTGCACGGCGGGCAGCACCACGCCGGTGCCGTCGGACGCCGCCCGGACGGCCGCCAGGTTGCGCGCCTCGACCCGGAAGTCCAGCTCCTCGCGCAACGCGGCGGAGAACCCGGCGGCCAGGTCGCGCACGCCGATCGCCTTGCCCCACCGGGTCTTGTCGTGCAACGTCGACGCGAGCCGGTTCACGATGTCCAGGTCGCCCTCGGCGACCCGCCGCACGCCCGGCCGCTGCACCTTCACCACCACGTCCTCGCCGGACTTCAGCCGCGCCCGGTGCACCTGCGCGACCGACGCGGCGGCGATCGGCCGCTCGTCGAACTCGGCGAACACCTCCTCCGGCGGCAGGCCCAGCTCGGCCACCAGCACCTCGCGCACCGCCGGCCACGGCGCGGCGGGCACCTTGTCCTGCAACAGCGCCAGCTCGTCGACCACGTCCGGCGGCAGCAGGTCCGGCCGCGTGGACAGCACCTGGCCGAGCTTGACGAACGTGACGCCGCCCTCCTCCAGCGCCAGCCGCAGCGACCGGGCCAGCCGGGTGTCGGTGCGCTCCCGGCCGCGCAGGTACGGCCCCAGGCCGTGGCGGAACGCGATCGCGGTGATCCGGGAGTAGCGGCGGGTGCGCGAGACCCGCCCGCGCAGCGCGCGCCACCACTCGGTCGGCGGCGGGATCGAGCCGGTCGGCACGACGATCTCGGCGAACGTGAGCAGCGCGATCATCATCAGCAGCGCGACGCCGATCTGCACGGTCGCCAGCGCGGGCGTGGTCTCCGGGCCCGGCATCGCGTTCAGCGCCGCCTCGCTCGCCGACAGGCCGACCATGCACGCGAGCGTCGTGCGGATGAGCCCGACGTGGAGCCCGAGGATGCGGCGCGCGGCCAGGGCCATGCCGAGCACCAAGGACAGGAACGTCACCGGAACGGCGATCGTGTACAGCAGGAAATCACCCATACGTCTTCCCCCAAGCGGTTCGCGCGGAGGATAGAACGGTCTGCCTGAGACGGTGCGCACCCAGAACCAGAGATCCGATCACTCGGATGGCTCAAGGAGGTGTTCACCCGGTAATGGTCTGGGCAGAGGGGTGCGGCGACCTCGTTTCACGAATGTGAAGAAGGTTGACGATCAGGTCCTCGGGTCCCTACGGTCGCCTGAGAGGTCCGAGGACCTTCGCAGGACCCCGTGGAGGGGCCACGACTTCGGCGGCGGTGTCGCGGGCCCTCCACGGGTTGCGCCCCTGCCGGGTCAGAAGTCGAACACCGGACCGGTCTGCGCGCGCATCACGCACGGGTTCGGGAACTCCGCCTCGAACGACCGCGTCTCGCCGCGCCACGTGCCGGACGCCGTGACGCGCACCGGGTCGTGCTCCAGCGTGCACAGGCCCTGGTCGGTCGACAGGCCGTCGATCTGTCCGTCCACACCGGACAAGGCGAGGCACGCCTCGTCCGCCCTGGGGTGCAGGCCGCCGGCGGGTTCGCAGGTCAGGTTCGACAACAGGAGCGATTCGCCGCGCTGCACGCTGAGCACGAAACTCGACTCCGGGTTGGTGAACGAGGGGATGAGCGCGGCGATCGCCGCGAACAGCGGGAGTGGTGCCATGCTCCACAGGGTGGCGGCCGATTACGGCTCAACTCCAGGCATCTCACCGGATCGTGTGGTTTCCGGCAAGATCGAACCGGTTCGGCGGGCCGGGGTTGCGGTACCCGTCGGTAGCGGCGGGTGTGTGACGTGGCTCACGGTCGAGGTGGGTCGCGCGCCCGTGCGGGCCAGGGTGGGTGGATGGCTTCCGAAGTGCGCCGGGTGGCGTTCGCCAGCTCCGCCGGGAACGCGGTCGAGCTGTACGACTTCCTGCTCTACGGCACCGCGTCCGCGCTGGTGTTCGACAAGCTGTTCTTCCCCTCCTTCGACCCCAGGATCGGCACGCTGCTGGCGTTCGCCACGTTCGGCGCGGGTTTCCTGGCCCGGCCGCTGGGCGGGGTGGTGATCGGTCACTTCGGCGACCGCATCGGGCGGCGGTCGATGCTGGTGCTGACGTTGACCGCGACCGGCTTGTGCACGGCGGCGATCGGGTTGCTGCCGACGTACTCCTCGATCGGGCTGGCCGCGCCGTTGCTGCTGGTCCTGCTGCGGGTGGTGCAGGGGTTCTTCCTGGGCGGCGAGCAGGGCGGCGCGACGTTGATGGCGGTCGAGCACGCGCCGGTCGGGCGCACGGGGTGGTACGGCAGCTGGACGTTCCTCGGATCGCCCGTCGGGTTGCTGCTGGCCAACGGCGCGATGGCGGCGTCGACCGCGGTGTCCGGCGACGCGTTCCTGAGCTGGGGCTGGCGGTTGCCGTTCCTGGCGAGCCTGGTGCTGGTCGGTGTCGGGCTGTACGTGCGGTTGTCGGTCGAGGAGAGCCCGGTGTTCCGCGAGGCGCGGGAGAAGGCGGGCGCGGTGCGGCTGCCGGTGGCCGTGGTGCTGCGCGAGTCGTGGCGGAAGGTGCTCCTCGGCGCGGGGGTGAACCTCGGGTTCAACATGTTCATCTTCGTGGTGGCGACGTTCGCGGTGTCGTACGGGACGCGTCAGCTGGGGATGGCGCGGGGGACGCTGTTGACCGCCGGGCTGATCGGCGCGTTCGCGCAGGCGTTGGCGATCCTGGTGTTCGCGCGGCTGTCCGACCGGGTGGGTCGGTTGCCCGTGATGCTCGGTGGGGCGGCGTTCCTGGGCGTGTTCGCGTTCCCGTTGTTCTGGCTGTTGGAGACGCGGTCGCCGGGGCTGGTGGTGCTGGCGATGGTGGTGGCGTTCGCCGGTTCGGCGGCGGTGTTCGGGCCGATGCCCGCCTACTACGCCGAGCTGTTCGGCACGCGGGTGCGGTACAGCGGGGTGTCGTTGAGCTACCAGCTGGGCGCCGTGCTGGGTGGTGGCCTGTCGCCCGTGATCGCGACGTGGCTCCTGGGCGTGACCCCGACCCACGACTCGTGGCCGATCTCCCTGTACCTGATCGTGGGGGCCCTGATCAGCGCCCTCTCCCTGCTCGCCATCGGCGAGACCCTCCGCCGCACCGCCTCCTGACCCGAGCGTGCCCTGCGTTCGGAACGCGGGACGCGAACGCAGGACACGCGCGGGGGTCAGAGGGATTTCAGGGTGCGGAGGGTGGTGGAGAGGTCCGGAGCGGGGGAGGTGGGGGGATTGGTGGTGTGCCAGGCGATGACGCCGTCGGGGCGGATCAGGGCGGCGCCCGCGGGGCCGATGCGGTAGCGCGTGGCCAGGGTGTCGGTGTGGTCGGTGATGGTGGGGACGTGCAGGGACGGCACGGCGGTATCGCGCCACTCGGGGTTCAGCGTGACGAGGGTCCAGGTGGTGAACAGGTCCAGAGTGGACACCTGGCGGCCGTGGTGGGTCACCACGACGTGCGGTGCGCGGAAGCCGGGGCGGGCGGACGGGGTGGCCGGGTCCTCCACCGGCGCCGGGTCGGTGTCCTCGATCAGCACGGCGTTCGAACGGCAGCGGTAGCCCAGGGTCAGGTGCAGGTGGTCGACCTCCGCCGGCACGTCCGGGCCCGCCAGGTGCGGCGCGAACCGCTGCACGTAGTTCGCGTACGACCCGTCCACCACCAGCTTCGCGTACGGCCGCCGTTCGGCCTCGTAGCTGTCCAGCAGCCCTTCACCGGCCTCGCCGTCGAGCACCTCCGCCAGCTTCCACGCGATGTCGTACCCGTCGCCGATCGCCGTGTTGCCGCCGAGCCCGCCGGTCGGCGGCGTCACCTTCGCCGCGTCACCGACCAGGAACACCCGCCCGACCCGGAACCGGTCGCTCAGCCACGCCGCCATCTCCCACGCCGTGACCTCGAGGATCTCCGGCTCCAGGTCGGGCGCGTCCGTGGCGATCCGCAGCAGCTCGACGCACCGCCGCACGGGGTAGTCCGCCGCCGACTCGCGCGCCGGGTCGTACTCGATCGTGAACACGTTGCGCCGCGCGGTGTTCGTGCCGACGAACGCACCGGTGAACGCCGGGTTCCGCAGGTAGTACAACGTCAACTTGTCGGCCGCGATGTGCGAGGTCAGGTCCGCGTCGAACACCACGCCGACGTGGCTCGACAGCTCACCGGGGCCCTGCCGCCCGATGCCCGCCGCCGAGCGCACCACCCCGCGGTGCCCGTCGGCCCCGATCACGTAGTCCGCCCGGACGGTGTACTCGCCCCCGGCCGAGCGGACCCGCGCCGACACCCCGTCGTCGTCCTGCGCCAACGACACCAGCTCGGTCTCGAACAGCACCTCGGCGCCCAGTTCGCGCGCCCGCCGCAACAACACCGGCTCCACGTGGTCCTGGCTCGCCATGCCGGAGCGCTCGGGGCTGAGCGGGGTCTCCCACGTGTCGTCCTCGTGCACGATCGTGTGAAACACCCGCCCGCGCAGGCTCTCCGCGACCTTGATCACGAGCCCGCCGTCGAGCCCCGCGCCACCCGCCAGCACCTCGTCCGCGACGCCGGCCCGCCGCAGCACCTCCATCGTGCGGTGGGTCTGCCCCGTCGCCTTCGGGTGCGGCGACGTGCCCCGGTGCTTCGAGATCCCCAGCACCGAAACGCCCCGCTGCGCCAGGAACAACGCCGCGGTCAACCCGCTGAGCCCCGCGCCGACCACCAGCACCTGCACACGCCTGTCGTCTCTCATGACAAAGAATCTTAGTCACTGAGAGATTCGGCCGGCAAGACACCTAGGGCAGTGGGACGACCTCACCCGAACGCGCCGACGCGAACGCCGCCTCGACGACCTCCAGCCCGGTGACCGCGTCCGCCACCGGAACAGGGGCCTGACCAGCGGCGACGGCCGCGTAGAAGTCCTGGTACGCCCCCGGCTCCGTGCGCACCGGCTCCGTGCCGAGCACACCCCACCGCTCCACCGCGTCCTCGCCCCACCCCTCCCCGCCGGGCACCTCGCCCGCCTTCAACGCCTCCTCCTGCGGGTCCATCCCGTGCTTCACGTACGCCGACCGGTCGCCCAGGACGCGGAACCGCGGCCCCGGCGACGCCGCCAACGCCGACGCCCACAGGTGCGACACGGCGCCGGACGAGTGGGTCAGCGCCAGGAACGCGTCGTCGTGCGCGCGGGCGCCGGCCCGCAACGTCCGCACCTCCGCGTACACGCTCGTCGGACGCCCGAACAGCGCCACCGCCTGGTCCACCAGGTGCGTGCCCAGGTCGAACACGATGCTGCCGAGGTCGGCCGGGTCGCCGGACTCCTTCCAGCTCCCCTTCACCTCCGGCCGCCACCGCTCGAACCGCGACTCGAACCGGTGCACCCGCCCCAACGCGCCCTCGCCGACCAGCCGCGCGACGGTGCGGAAGTCGCCGTCCCAGCGCCGGTTGTGGAACGGCGCCAGCAGCAACCCGCGTGCCGCCGCCAGGTCCGCCAGCTCCCGCGCCTCGCCGGCCGACGGCGCGAACGGCTTGTCCACCACGACGTTCAGCCCGTGCTCCAACGCGGCACGGGCGTGCGCGGCGTGCAACCGGTTCGGCGTGGTCACCACGACCAGGTCGAACTCGTCGGCCCGCCGCCACACCTCGTCCACCGACGAGATCAGCTCGGCCTCCGGGTAGCGGGACGACACCTCCGCCTGCCGTTCCGGGTTCCCGGTGACGACGGCGCCCAGCGCCAAGCCGGGCGTGGTGGACAGGAACGGTGCGTGGAAGGCGGCTCCGCCGAGCCCGTAACCGATCAGTGCGGTGCGCATGACCCGAACCCTAAGCGGCCCAAGACCGGGACGCCCTGTCGCGCGCGGTGTCTTCGGAGCGCCCGAAACCCCGTGCCCGACAGGTGCCCTCCGAGGTCGCCGACGCCGTTCCCGGCGCCGGCGACCAGCGCGTGGCGACCTCACGGCCGCGACGCGTGCATCATGGAGTTCGGCCAGGTGTCGAAACCGGTCGGCGAACCGCTCAGAACCCGGCCGTGATCCGGGTGAACTCCCAGTCCGCCTGCGGGATGCCGCTGCAGTTCGACGCGACCTGGCCGTCGCACCCGCCGCGGTCGCGGTTGACGGCCCAGAACGCGAACCGGGCCAGGCCGTTGGACTTCGACCAGTCGCGCAGCTGCGTCCACGTCTGGGTGGTCGTCACCTCGCGCTGGTCGGACAGGCCGTTCATGCCCGAGATGCCGACGTGCCGGAACGCCTCCGCGTCCGACCACCCGAACGTGGCCTTCAGCTTGTCCTTGAGCCCGGTGGCGGCGTTGACGGTGTCGGCGCCGATGTTCGAGCTGCCGAAGTCGAACGGCATGATCGTGAACACGTCGACGCCCGCCCCGATCGCCGCCGCCCGCTCGACCAGCCGGTTGCCCCAGGAGTTCGGGCCGGTGGTCGTGGTGCCGAACGTGACGATGGTCTGGATGCCCGGGTTGTTCGCCTTGACGATCTTGAGCGCCTCCAGGATCCGGTCCTGCACGGCGGCGTTCTCGAACTCGTCGGTGTTCTCGATGTCGATGTCGATGGCCTTGAGCCCGTAGGCGTTGATGACCTGCTGGTACGCGCCGGCCAGCGCCTGCGGGGTCGAGCAGTTGGGGCCGAGCTTGTTGCCGCTCCACCCGCCGAACGACGGCACGACGTCGCCACCGGCCGCCCGGATCTGCTGGATCGCCTGCGCGTCGATGCCGCCGGTCAGCGGCCGGTTGCCGTCCCACGCCGGGTTGCAGCCGCCCGACGACAGCACGAACGCCATGGTGAACCACTTGACGCCGGTCGTGCTCATGATCGTGGCCGGCGCGGGCGGGTTGCCCCAGCCCAGGAACAGGTACGGCGCGCCCCGGCCGCCGGTCGGGTTCGTGCCCGGCTGGGTGGTCGCGGAGACCTGGTCGGACGGGCCCGAGGTGTTCCCCGCGGCGTCGCGCGCCCGCACCGTGAACGTGTACGAGGTGGACGCGTTCAGGCCGGTCACGGTGGCCGTCGTGCCGCTGACCGCGGTGGCGACCGAGGTGCCGCGGTACACGTCGTACGCGGTCACGCCGACGTTGTCGGTCGACGCGGTCCACGCGAGCGAGACCGAGTTGCTGGTCGTGCCGGTGACGCGCAGGGAGCCGGGCGCGCTGGGCGCGGCCGTGTCACCGCCGCCGCCACCGGTGCAGGGAGCCCCGTTGACGGTGCAGTTGAGCGGCGCGCCGGAACCGGTGCCGACGAAGCCGAAGCTCGTCGACGCGCCGACACCCACGTTGCCGTTGTACTCGCGGTTGGTCGCCACGTAATGATCACCCGATCGGGTGACAAGTGCGTCCCAGTACGACCCGAGCGCGGTGCCCGCGGGCAGGTCGAACTCGATGCGCCACGAGGTGATGGCGGACGGTCCGCCGTTGGCGACGGTGAACCGGGCCTCGAAGCCGCTGCCCCAGTCCTGGGTCTTGGCGAAGGTGGCGGTGACGCCCGGCGCCGCTTGGGCGGCCGGACCCACGACCAGTGAACCTATGGCCAGCGCGCTCGCTGCGAGCAGCGCGCTCGTTCGTCGTGACATGAAGAGTCCTCCTCGGCGGGATCGGCAGGGTGAATCGCGCCCACCTCGGAGAGTGGTCTAGACCAAATAAAAAGGCAAGGTTCTTTACGGTTCCGTCGGCGGAAGAGGGCGGCCGAACCGGGCGAACGGGACTATTCCTCCAGCGCGGTCGCGATCCAGGGCGACACGGGGAGGTCGCGCAGCCCGCACTCCACGGCCAGCTTCACCGTCCACCGCAGGGCCTGGAGCACCACCGTGGCCAGCTCCTGGGGCTGCCCGTTGGCCAGCGCGATCTCGATCTGCTCGGCCGCGGCCTCCTGGTCGCCGTGCACCTCGGCGAGCAGCGTGCGGATCGCGGTGCGGACCGGCGGGTCGGCGTCGTCGATCGGCACCTCCTGCCCGTCCTCGTCGAAGACCTGCATCTTCACCGGTGTCGCGCCGCCCGAGCCCAGGGCGGCGACCATGGCGCTGCACTCGGAGAACAGCAGGAGGACCAGCTCCCGGATCTCCTCGTTGCCCTCGGGCGAGCCGCTGAGGTACCCGGTGACGAGGTCGACCGCGACCGCGTCCTCCCCGACCTTGGCCGCGGTCAGGGCTTCGCCGGCCACGGCCTGGAGCCGCGACCAGCGATCCGGATCTTGCTGCGGGTGCATTCAGCCATCTTCCAACACGGAGTAGGGGCGCACAGCTCTGCATATTGCCTACCCGGTGGTGTTCGCCCACCGCAACGGCTTGTCCGGTGCGCCGCCTGTCCGGTATGGGCGGCCTTCGGCGCGGGCGGTCCTCCCGTGCGTGCGCTCCCCGGTGTGGGCGGGTCGTACCCGGGTATGACAGACCGTGGTGGCATGTGTCGTCGCGGCCCGCCGCATAGCATCGGGGCCGTGATCCGCACTCTCCTCCAGGTCGTGCTGTTCCGCGACCGCTCGCGGGTCTTCGACGGCTTCCGCTTCCGCCACCCGCTGACGGCGTTGGTGCTGCTCCACGGCTTGATCATCGCGATCGGGGTGAGCTCCGACTACGTCACGCGGGAGGAACCGGACGGCTGGTGGCCGCTGCTGTTCGCGATCGTCGCCGGCAGCACCGCGCTGACCCTGCGCTCCACGCTCGTGGCGTGGCGGCTGGCCACGGCCGGTCTGGTGGTCATGCGGCTGCTGACGCCCTCGGAACCCGCGGCCCTGGGCGGCTGGCAGTGGTGGTGGTACGTGCCGGTGCTGCTGGCGGTCGCGACCGTGCACCGCGGCCGGGTCGTGCTGCTCGTGGCGTTGATCACGTCCGGCGTGGTGCTCTGGGTGGAGCGGTCGGGCGGGGCCCTGCCGACCATCGGCCTGCTGCTGCTGGTGCTCCTGCTCGGGTACGCGTTCGGCGCGCGCGGGCGGGCCGAGCGGCGGTTCCACGCCGAGCAGGACGAGAAGGCGGCGCTGGTCGAACGCGCCCGGATCGCCCGCGAGATGCACGACGTGGTCGCGCACCACATGTCGCTGGTCGTGGTCCGGTGCGAAACCGCGCCCTACCGGATCGCGGACCTGCCCGAGGCGGGCAGGCAGGAGTTCGCCGAGCTCGGCGCGGCGGCCAGGGCCGCGATCACGGACATGCAGCAGCTGCTCGGCGTGCTGCGCGAGTCCGACCGGCGGGCCGACCGGACGCCGCAGCCGGGCTTGGCCGACATCCGGTCGCTGCACGCGGACGCGTCCGTCACCGACGCCGAGGTGCCGGAGGCCGTCGGGCTGACCGCGTACCGGATCGTGCAGGAGGCGCTCACGAACGCCGGTCGGCACGCGCCGGGCGCGACCACGTCGGTCACCGTCGACCTGGTGGACGACGCGCTGCGGGTGGTCGTGCGGAACGCGGCGGGCGGGCCGTCGCTCGGCGGTGGCGGCGGGCACGGGCTCAGGGGCATGCGGGAACGGGTGGCGGTGCACGGCGGTTCGCTGACCGCCGGGCCGACCGCGGACGGGGGGTTCGAAGTGCGGGCGATCGTGCCGGTGGGGCAGCGGTGATCCGGGTGCTGGTCGCCGACGACCAGGAGATGGTGCGCGAGGGCTTCTCCGCGCTGCTGGACGCCCAGGCGGACATCAGCGTGGTGGGGTCGGCCGGCGACGGCGTCGCCGCCGTCGGCGAGGTCCGCAGGCTGCGGCCGGACGTGGTGCTGATGGACGTGCGGATGCCGGAGATGGACGGGCTGACCGCGACCAGGCTGCTGGCCGACGACCCGGTCAAGGTGCTCGTGCTGACCACGTTCGACCTGGACGACTACGTCTACGAGGCGTTGCGGGCCGGTGCGAGCGGGTTCCTGCTCAAGCACGCGCCCGCGAGCGAGCTGCTGGCCGCGGTGCGGGTGGTGGCGCGCGGCGACGCGTTGCTGGCCCCCTCGGTGACCAAGCGGCTCATCGAGGACTTCGTGAAGGCGCAGCCGGTGCGGGTGGTGAAGCCCGCCGCGCTGACCGCGTTGACCGAGCGGGAGACCGAGGTGCTGCGGCTGATCGCCCAGGGCCTGTCGAACGGCGAGATCGCCGCGCACCTGGTGCTGGCCGAGCAGACGGTGAAGACGCACGTGAGCCGGGTGTTGATGAAGCTCGGCCTGCGCGACCGGGCGCAGGCCGTGATCGCGGCCTACGAGTCCGGCCTCGTGGTACCCGGGTAGGGCCCGCGGAACGGCACCGCGGGGTGACGCCGCGAGGGGCGTGGCCTTCCTAGTTTCGGCGCCATGCCGAAGAAGATCGCGTTGGTGGCCGCGCTGCTGGTCCTGGCGGTGCCGGGTGGCGACCCGCCGCCGTTCACGCCCAGGGTCGAGGTGCACGGCGACCTCGCCCGGGCCGCGCACGTCGCGGTCGTCGTGCCGGGGTCCGATGTGGACGACCGGCGGTTCGACCGCACGGTCGGGCGGATGGCGCGCGACCTGCACGCGTCCGTCGGGCGGGACGACGTCGCGGTGGTCGCGTGGCTGGGGTACCGGACGCCGTCCGGGCTCGGGGTGGACGCGGCCGGCGGCCGGTTGGCGCGGGCGGGCGCGGTCGCGCTGGACGAGTACGTGCGCACGTTGCCGGGGCACGTGCACCTGATGTGCCACAGCTACGGGTCGGTGGTGTGCGGGTTGGCCCGGCCACGCGTCGACGACGTGGTGCTCCTCGGCTCACCCGGCGTGCGGGTGGACTCGGTGACGTCCGGCGCGCGGGTGTGGGCGGCGCGTGGCGGCCGGGACTGGACGCGGTGGGTGCCCTCGGTGCGGCTGGGCGACCTGGGGCACGGCCCGGACCCGGTCGACCCGGCGTTCGGCGCGCGGGTGTTCGACGCGGGCGACATCGGGCACGACGAGTACTTCCGGGAGGGGACGCCGTCGCTGCGCGCCCTGTCCCGGATCGCGGTGGGGGAGACGCCGTGACTCAACGGGACCCGGTGATCGACGCGACGCGCGCGATCGCCGTCGTCGGGGTGGTGCTGGGGCACTGGCTGGTGACGGCCGTGGTGCTCACCGGTGACGGGCTGGTGGTGGACAGCCCGTTGCGGTGGATGCCGGAGCTGGCGCCGCTGACCTGGGTGCTCCAGGTGTTGGGGCTGTTCTTCTTCGCCGGCGGGTTCGGCGCGGTGCGGTCGGGCGTGCCGTGGTGGTCGCGGGCGCGCAAGCTCGTGCCGCCGGTGGTGGTGCTGCTGGGCGCGTGGGCCGCGGTCCTGTTCGGACTGTCGATGCGCGGGTTGCCGCAGCAGACCGTGATGACCGTCGGGTACCTCGTCGTGACGCCGTTGTGGTTCCTGGTCGTGTACGTCGTGCTGTCGGCGTTCACGCCGTTGCTGCGCCGGCTGGGGTGGTGGGGCGTGGTGGTCCCGGTCGCGCTGGTGGCGGTGGACGTCGGCTGGGTGAACGTGGTCGCGGTGTGGTGGGCGCCGTGGCAGGTGGGCGTGCTCGTGGCCCAGCGCGGGCACCACCGCTCGTGGGGTGCGGTGCTGTTCGCGGCCGGCGGGGTGGCGTTCGCGCTGCTGCTGGCCGCCGGGTACCCGGCCAGTGCGGTCGGCGTGCCGGGCGCGGCGGAGTCGAACCTGTCGCCGCCGTCGGCCGCGGCGCTGGCGTTGGCGCTGGCGCAGGTGGGGTTGGTGCTGCTGGTCCGGCCGTCGTTCCCGGCGCGGCGGCTGAACGCGCGGGCGTTGCCGATCTTCCTGGTGCACCAGAGCGCGTTGCTGGTGGTGACGTTGGCGGGATCGGTGTTCGGCTCGTTGCGCGGCCTGCACACGCCGCCGTCGGACGCGCTATGGGTGCTGGAACGCGGGACGTGGCTGCCGGTGTTCACCTGCGTGTGCCTGGTCCTGCTTCGGTATGGCCGCCGCCAGGGCGACGACGATCGTCGCGCCGTGCAGGACGACCACCGCGCCGGTGGGCTCCAGCACCAGCAGCGGCGGCACGCAGGCCAAGGCGGTGAGCAGCCAGGGGCGGCGGCCGTGGCACGTGCCGGCGTGCGCGGTGTGCAGCAGGTACCAGCCCAGCAGCAGGTGGATCAGGTTCTGCAGCGGGTCGACCTTGAGCACGACCAGCGTGCCCGCCGCGCCCGCGAACCCGGTCACCACGAACCCGAGGACGCCGAGCACCCCGTAGCCGGCGCCGAGCGTGACGGCGAGCCGGGTGCGGTGGGTCTCGCGGGTGCGGCAGGGGCTGAGCGCGGCGTTCCGCTCGAAGCGGTGGAACACGGCCAGGACGGGCAGGAGCAGCAGCACCAGCACGGCCAGCCAGCGCGGCTTGGTGGCGACCCAGTCGAACGCGGCCGGCGAGTCGAGCAGGCCGAGCACGCCGATCACGGCGGCCAGCACGGTCAGGTAGCCGAGGTAGACCGTCATGGGCGCGGTCCGGGCGAACTCCACGACCCGCCACGGCCCGCTGCCCGCGAGCCACGCCGTGACGCGGGGCTTGAGCAGCAGCACCACGCTGATCTGGGCGAGGCCGAGCACGAGCAGGCACACGGTGGGCGGGCTGAGGTTCGAGCCGCCCTCGCCGGGCAGCGGCATCATCGTGCGCGGGTAGCCGCCGAACGTGATCAGCGCGAGTAGCGCGGGCACGGCGGCGAGCGCGAGGGCGCCGAGCACCTTGCGCGAGACGCGCTGCAGGCTGCCGTCGGCGTAGTGGAAGCCGAGCTGTTGCAGCAGCAGCGCGCCCAGCACCAGGTTGAGGTAGCCGCCGGTGCGCCAGGCGAAGCCGATGCGGGCCAGGTCGACCACGATCATGGCGGCGACGAGCGCGACCGGCGTGGCCAGGCGGGCGTTGCGGTGCAGCCAGGCCATGACCGGGGTGGCGGCGACCGCGACCAGGTACAGGCCGAGGAACCACAGCGGGTGCGCGATGAGCCGGCCGAACATCTCCACCCGCGACTTGTCCACGTCGAGCAGTTCCAGCGGCAGCGGCAGGACCAGCCAGGCCAGCACGAACGCGAGCACGGGCCGCAGCAGCCAGGAGATCCGCGCGGCGAGGTAGCGGCCGTAGCCGCCGTGGTCGGCCTGCACGGCGTGCCAGCCGACGAGGTTGGCGTGGCCGCCCGCGAAGTAGAAGACGGGGATGGCCTGGAGCGCCCAGGTGAGCAGCCACAGCCAGGTCGCGCTCACGCCCGCCCAGTGCAGGACGGTGATCACGGACTGGCCGATCACCACCAGGGCGAGCGCGCTCAGCCGCAGGAACGTGGCGTAGCGGTCGTGGGTGGCCCGTGGCCGGGGCGCGTCGACGGGTTCGTCGGGTCCTCGCTTGCGCGGCAGGCGGGCGAGCAGCAGGAACACCACGACGGCGCTGCCGAAGCCCCAGGCGAGGACGGGTTCGTGGCCGGGCGGTCCCCAGCGCTGCCGCCACGAGTTGAACTCCAGGCCCGCCGCGTAGAGCTGGGCGGTCGCGTGGCACCGCGTGGCGTGGCCGCGCGGGTTCACGTCGCACTGGGCGTGCATGTCGGCCGCGAGGCGGGCGTCGAGGGACTTGCGGGCTTCCTGGCCCAGCGGGCGGCCCTTGTGCTCGGCGTAGCGGAGCAGGTCGTAGCCCAGGTCGTGCGCCTTGCAGCCGGTGCCGAAGTCCCACTCGGTGTCGCCCGCCGGGCCGGAGCACCCGCCGTTCGGGTCGACGGCCCGGGTGGACCCGTCGGGCCCGGGGACCACCACCGGCTCGCGGTTGGTCACCTCGCCGAAGTCGGCCGGGAACCCGAGGAGCGGGTTCGCCCCGCTGGGGTTGGCCATCGCCTCGACGGCCCGCGCCGCCACCGCGACGTCACCCTCCAGTGGCGAGGTGTCGGTCGCGCCCGCCGGCCTGGACGCGATCACGCCGCAGACGAACACGGCCAGCGCCACCAGCACGAACCTGAACCAGGCGGGCAGGCGGGCGAGCAACCGGAGCCCCGGCCACCCCCCGGTGGTCTTCACCGCCACGTCACCCATTGGCAGCCCAGCGTACGCGAAACTCCCCCACCCACCCCGCCGCGTGTCCTGCGCTCAGGACCACCGCGTGCTACGTCAAGGCCCCGCATGTCCGACGTCCAGCACCCCCGAGTCGAACGCTCGGGACCCGCGACCTGCGCCTTCCCCGCGCGTCAGGGGTGCACGGGCAACGCGCCCGACAACGACGCCAGCGCCATCTGCGAGAGCAGCGCGGCCATCTGGTCGCGGTCCAGGTGCGCGCTGTGGGGCGTGGAGTTGATCAGGCCGAACACGGCGTGCGCCGCCGCACGGGCGGTCGGCTCGTCCACCTCCGGCGACGTCTTGCGGATCGTCTCCACCCACACCTCGACGTAACGCCGCTGGAGCGCTCTCACCCGCCGCCGGTCCGGGTCGGTCAGGTTCGCCAGGTTGCGGATCTGCACGGTGATCAGCGCCGGGTCGTCCAACGCGAAGTCGACGTGCCACCGGATCAATTCCCGAAGCGCGTGCGCCGGGTCGCCCGACGCGGCCACCCGGTTCTGCCCGCCGTCGAGCAACCGCTCGCTGATGGACGTCAGCATCTCGCCCAGCATCGCGTCCTTGCTGCGGAAGTGCCGGTACAGCGCCGGCCCGGAAATCCCCACCGCGGCACCGATGTCGTCGATGCCGACGCCGTGGAAGCCGTGCCGGGCGAACAGTTCGGCGGCGGCGGCCAGGATCTGGTCACGGCGGGTCTGCTTCGCTGGCTCGGCTGGCACGGCGCCCATCTTAAACGGCCGGCCCGGTCCACGTAAACGGGCGTTAACCTGGCCGTCGGCAAACGATCACCGCCCCGCGGCCGAAACGCGTAGTTAACTCTTGACCCACTCTTTTTATATAGGACTACTTACTGGTAACCCTTGTTGTGCTCCGCATCACACCCTGCGTTGTTTCCCTCCGGGAGGCTCCGATGCGCCTTGTCCGAACCCTGTCCAGCGCGGCGCTGGCAATCGTCGCCGCGCTGGCACTCGTCGTGCCGGCCGAAGCGGCCGCCGCCAACTACGTCGCACTCGGCGACTCCTACTCGTCCGGAACGGGCACCGGCTCGTACTACAGCGACTCCGGCAGCTGCAAGCGCAGCCAGTACAGCTACCCGGCGCTCTGGGCGGCGTCCCACGCGCCCGCGTCGTTCAAGTTCGTGGCCTGCTCCGGCGCCAAGACCGGCGACGTGCTCGCCAACCAGGTCAGCGCCCTGACGGCCTCGACCTCCCTGGTCAGCATCTCGATCGGTGGGAACGACGCCGGCTTCACCGACGTGATCACCACGTGCACCTTCGGCTCCGACTCGACCTGCGTCAACCGGGTCAACCAGGCCAAGGCCTACGCCACCGGCACGCTGCCCGGCCTGCTGGACAACGTCTACGCGCAGATCCGCACCCGCGCGCCGTCCGCCACGGTCGTCGTGCTCGGCTACCCGCGCCTGTACAAGGTGCCGGGCAGCTGCTCGGTCGGCCTGAGCGACACCAAGCGCGCGGCGATCAACTCCGCCGCCGACACCCTGCACCAGGTCATCTCCGCCCGGGCGGGCGCGAAGTCGTTCGCCTACCGCGACCTGCGCACCGCGTTCACCGGGCACGAGATCTGCTCGTCGGACTGGTGGCTCAACAGCCTGTCGTGGCCGGTGGAGGAGTCCTACCACCCCAACCGCAACGGCCAGCGCCTCGGCTACCTGCCCCAGCTCACCGCCGTCACCGGCTGACCTGGACCCGCACCACCCCGGAGGGGGCCGCACCTGCGGCCCCCTCCGGCTTGTGAACAGGAGTTAACAAGCGCTAACATCTCCTCAGGTTAACGACGGCTAACCGCGAGGAGTTCGATGGACGCCCCGGTGTTGCGCAGCACGGCCGACAAGTCGGCCGAGGCCTTCCGGCGCTACCACGACGAGCACGCGCGACTCGTGCAGGACCTGCGCGCCAAGCTCGGCCGAGCCGCCCTGGGCGGCCCGGAGAAGGCACGGACCCGGCACGTGGCGCGCGGCAAGCTGCTGCCGCGCGACCGGGTCGACACGCTGCTCGACCCCGGTTCGCCGTTCCTCGAACTGTCGCCGCTGGCCGCGGACGGCCTGTACGGCGACGAGGCGCCCGCCGCGGGCGTCATCACGGGCGTCGGCCGCGTGTCCGGCCGCGAGGTCGTGGTCGTCGCCAACGACGCCACCGTCAAGGGCGGCACCTACTACCCGCTGACGGTGAAGAAGCACCTGCGCGCCCAGGAGGTGGCGCTGCAGAACCACCTGCCGTGCGTCTACCTGGTGGACTCCGGGGGCGCGTTCCTGCCGAAGCAGGACGAGGTGTTCCCGGACCGCGAGCACTTCGGCCGGATCTTCTTCAACCAGGCCACCATGTCCGCCCGCGGCATACCGCAGATCGCCGCCGTGCTCGGCTCGTGCACGGCGGGCGGCGCGTACGTGCCCGCGATGTCGGACGAGGCGGTGATCGTGCGCGGCCAGGGCACGATCTTCCTCGGCGGCCCGCCGCTGGTGAAGGCCGCGACCGGCGAGGTCGTCACGGCCGAGGAGCTGGGCGGCGGCGAACTGCACTCGCGCACGTCCGGCGTCACCGACCACCTGGCGGAGGACGACGCGCACGCGTTGCGGATCGTGCGCTCGATCGTCAGCACGCTGGGTCCGCGCGCGCCGCGCCCGTGGCAGGTCGAGCCGACCGTGGAGCCCGCGGTCGACCCCGCCGAGCTGTACGGCGTCGTGCCGACGGACAGCCGCACGCCCTACGACGTGCGCGAGGTGATCGCCCGCGTCGTGGACGGCAGCCGGTTCCACGAGTTCAAGAAGGAGTACGGCGCGACGCTGGTCACCGGGTTCGCCCGGATCCACGGCCACCCGGTCGGCATCGTGGCCAACAACGGCGTGCTGTTCGGCGAGTCGGCGTTGAAGGGCGCGCACTTCATCCAGCTGTGCGACCAGCGCGGCGTGCCGCTGGTGTTCCTGCAGAACATCAGCGGGTTCATGGTCGGCCGCGAGTACGAGGCGGCGGGCATCGCCAAGCACGGCGCGAAGATGGTGACGGCGGTGGCGTGCGCGCGGGTGCCGAAGTTCACCGTGGTCATCGGCGGGTCGTTCGGCGCGGGCAACTACTCCATGTGCGGCCGGGCCTACTCGCCCCGGTTCCTGTGGATGTGGCCCAACGCCCGGATCTCGGTGATGGGCGGCGAGCAGGCGGCCTCGGTGCTGGCGACGGTGCGGCGCGACCAGCTCGGCGACGAGTGGTCGGCCGAGGACGAGGAGGCGTTCAAGGCGCCGATCCGGCAGCAGTACGAGGACCAGGGCAACCCGTACTACTCCACGGCCCGGCTCTGGGACGACGGCGTGATCGACCCGCTCGACACGCGCACGGTGCTCGGCCTGGCCCTGTCCACGGCGGCGAACGCCCCGATCGAGCCGGTTTCCCACGGCGTCTTCCGGATGTGAGGGCGATGTCTCGGCAGGAGATGTTCGACAGCGTTCTGGTGGCCAACCGCGGCGAGATCGCGGTGCGGGTGATCCGCGCGTTGCGGCGGTTCGGGATCCGCTCGGTGGCCGTGCACAGCGACGCGGACGCCGACGCGCTGCACGTGCGGATGGCGGACGTGGCGGTGCGCATCGGGCCCGCGTCGGCGCGGGAGAGCTACCTGTCGGTCGAGCGGATCGTCGAGGCGGCGCTCTCGACCGGCGCGCAGGCCGTGCACCCCGGGTACGGGTTCCTCGCCGAGAACGCGGAGTTCGCGCGGGCGTGCGAGAAGGCCGGGCTGGTGTTCATCGGTCCGCCCGCGGACGCGATCGAGGCGATGGGCGACAAGATCCGCGCCAAGCTGACCGTCGCGGCGGCGGGCGTGCCGGTGGTGCCGGGGCGGACCGAGGTCGGGATGACCGACGACGACCTGGTCGAGGCGGCGGGCGAGATCGGCTTCCCGGTGCTGCTCAAGCCGTCCGCCGGCGGTGGCGGCAAGGGCATGCGGCTGGTGGAGTCCGGTGCCGGCCTGCGCGACGCCATCGAGTCGGCGCGGCGCGAGGCGCGCGGGTCGTTCGGCGACGACGCGCTGCTGATCGAGCGGTTCATCGGCAACCCGCGGCACATCGAGATCCAGGTGCTGGCCGACGCGCACGGCGGGGTCGTGCACCTCGGCGAGCGCGAGTGCAGCCTGCAGCGGCGGCACCAGAAGATCATCGAGGAGGCGCCGTCGCCGATGGTCTCGCCGGAGCTGCGGGAGGCCATGGGCACGGCGGCGGTCGAGGCGGCGAAGGCCGTCGGGTACGTCGGCGCGGGCACGGTCGAGTTCATCGTGGACGGCGCGTCCGGCGACTACTTCTTCATGGAGATGAACACCAGGCTCCAGGTCGAGCACCCGGTGACCGAGCTGGTGACCGGCGTCGACCTGGTCGAGTGGCAGTTGCGGGTGGCCGCGGGCGAGCCGCTGGGCTTCACGTCGGTGGACCTGGCCGGGCACGCCGTCGAGGCCCGCGTCTACGCCGAGGACCCGGCGCGCGGGTTCCTGCCGACCGGGGGGACGGTGCTCGCGCTGGACGAGCCCTCCGACGTGCGGGTGGACTCGGCGTTGCGGGTGGGGCTGACCGTCGGCAGCGACTACGACCCGATGCTGGCCAAGGTGATCGCGCACGGTGCGACGCGGGAGGAGGCGCTGCGCCGGCTGGACGCCGCGTTGGGGCGGTTCGTGCTGCTGGGCGTGACGACGAACATCCCGTTCCTGCGGGCGTTGCTGCGCGACCCGGACGTGCGCGCGGGTGCGCTGGACACCGGGTTGGTCGAGCGCGGGCTGGAGTCGTTGACGCGCCACGACGTGCCGGACGAGGTGCTGGCGGCGGCGGCGCTGGAGCGGCAGCTCGCGGTGCGCGGCGACGACCCGTGGGAGCGGACCGGCGGGTGGCGGGTCGGCGAGCACGCGTGGACGAAGTGGCTGATCGACGGCGTCGAGGTCCGGGTGCGCGGCGACGAGGTGTCCGTCGACGGCCGGGAACCGGTGCGGCTCGCGGCCCACGTCGAGGACGCGTGGCTGGTGGTCGGCGGTCGGCGGTACGCGATGGCCCGTGCGGGCGACGTGCTGTGGCTTGGCCGGGACGGTCACGCGTGGGCGTTGACCGAGACCCTGCCGTCGGAGGTCGCCGCGTCGTCGGCGGCGGGCAGCGGTGGGCCGGTGACCAGCCCGATGCCGGGCACGGTGCTCGTGGCGCGGGTCGCCCAGGGCGAGCACGTGACGGCCGGCCAGGCGTTGTTCGTGGTCGAAGCGATGAAGATGGAGCACACCGTCACGTCACCCGTGGCGGGCGTGCTCGCCGAAGTGCACGTCCAGGCGGGCCAACAGGTCGCGCTGGACGAAACCCTTGCCGTCGTCGTGCCCCACGAGGAGTGAACGATGTTGGACTTCCGCCTTGACGAGGAATACGAGGCGTTGCGCAAGACCGTCGAGGAGTTCGCCCGCGAGGAGGTCGCGCCGGTCATCGGCGGGTTCTACGAGCGCGAGGAGTTCCCCTACGAGGTCGTCGCCAAGATGGGGCGGATGGGGCTGTTCGGGCTGCCGTTCCCGGAGGAGTTCGGCGGCATGGGCGGCGACTACTTCGCGTTGTGCCTGGCGTTGGAGGAGCTGGCCCGGGTCGACTCGTCGGTGGCGATCACGCTGGAGGCGGGCGTCTCGCTGGGGACGATGCCGGTGTTCCGGTTCGGCTCGGCCGAGCAGAAGGCGACCTGGCTGCCCCGGTTGTGCCGCGGCGAGGTGCTCGGCTCGTTCGGGCTCACCGAGCCCGGCAGCGGGTCGGACGCGGGCGCGCTGCGGACCACCGCGCGGGTCGACGGCGACGAGTGGGTGATCAACGGCGCCAAGGCGTTCATCACCAACTCGGGCACGGACATCACCGGGTTGGTGACGGTGGCGGCGGTGACCGGGCGGCGGGAGGACGGCAGGCCGGAGATCTCCACGATCATCGTGCCGTCGGGCACGCCGGGGTTCTCGGTGTCGCGCAAGTACTCCAAGGTCGGGTGGAACGCGTCGGACACGCGTGAGCTGTCGTTCCAGGACTGCCGCGTGCCGCTGGGGAACCTGGTCGGCGAGCGCGGGCGCGGGTACGCGCAGTTCCTGCAGACGTTGGACGAGGGCCGGGTGGCGATCGCGGCGATCGGCGTCGGCCTGGCGCAGGGGTGCGTGGACGAGTCGCTGAAGTACGCGGGGCAGCGCGAGGCGTTCGGGCACCGGATCGGCGAGTACCAGGCCATCCAGTTCAAGATCGCCGAGATGGAGGCGCGCACGCACACCGCGCGGCTGGCGTACTACCAGGCGGCGGCGAAGATGCTGCGCGGCGAGCCGTTCAAGCGCGAGGCGGCGATCGCGAAGCTGGTGTCGTCGGAGGCGGCGATGGACAACGCGCGTGAGGCGACGCAGATCTTCGGCGGGTACGGGTTCATGAACGAGTACCCGGTGGGCCGCTTCTACCGCGACGCGAAGATCCTGGAGATCGGCGAGGGCACGAGCGAGGTGCAGAAGATGCTGATCGCCCGCGAACTGGGCCTCCCGCCGGCCGCTTGACCCAGCCCGCGCGTGTCCGACGTTCGCGTCGGACACGCGGGCTGGAGGTAGGACACGCGGGTCAGGGGCGGTGGTGGCGGCCTTGGGTCGAGTGGAACCGGCGGAGGCCCTGTTCCACCTCGGTCAGGGAGAGTTCGCCGTGGGCCAGCTCGTTGGCCAGGGCGTCCGCTTCGGGGAGGGACTCCTGTTCCAGGACGGAGAGGCGGTCCTGGCGCAGGCACAGCTGGGGGAGCGCGGCCAGCTCCAGGGCCAGGGCCTCCGCCGCCGAACGGGACGTGCCCGGCGGCACGACGCGGTTGACCAGGCCGATGGCCAGCGCCTCGTCGGCGGGGACCGGGCGGCCGGTCAGGATCAGGTCCATGGCGCGGGACGTGCCGATCAGCCGCGGCAGGCGCACCGTCCCGCCGTCGATCAACGGCACGCCCCACCGGCGGCAGAACACCCCGAAGACCGCGTCCTCCTCCGCCACCCGCAGGTCGCACCACAGGGCCAGCTCCAAGCCACCCGCCACCGCGTGCCCGGCGACGGCGGCGATCACCGGCTTCGACAGCCGCAACCGCGTCGGACCCATCGGGCCGGACGGTGACGCGGGGTCGTTGCCCCGGGCAGTGCCCAACGCCTTCAGGTCGGCCCCCGAGCAGAACGTGCCGCCTTCACCGTGCAGCACGGCCACCGACGCGGTCGGGTCCTCGTCGAACTCGCGGAACACCTCGGTCAACGTGTGCGCGGTCGGCCCGTCCACCGCGTTGCGCACGGCCGGTCGGTCCAGCAGGACGGTGAACACCGGTCCCGACCGCTCAACCCGGACGGCGCTCACGGCTTCGGCAACCCCCGCTCCACGATCGCCCCGAAGTCGACGCCGCGCGGCAGCGTGCCGAACGCCACGCCCCAGTCACCGGACAGCCGCGACGCGCAGAACGCGTCCGCCACCGCCGGGTGCCCGTACCGCACCAGCAACGCGCCCTGCAACGCCAACGCCATCCGCTCCACCAGCCGCCGCGCCCGCACCTCCAGGTCGGCCACGTCGGTCAGCTCGTCCTTCAGCCCGTCGACCGCCGCGTCCAACCGCCGGTCGGCCCCGCGCGCCGCGTCCAGCTCGCCGAAGAACTCCGCCACCGCCTCCGGCGAACGCCCGAGCGCGCGCAGCGCGTCCAACGCCGCCACGTTCCCCGAACCCTCCCAGATGGACATCAGCGGCGACTCGCGGAACAGCCGCGGCATCCCCGAGTCCTCGATGTACCCGTTGCCGCCCAGGCACTCCAACGCCTCGGCGGCGTGCGCCGGGGCCCGCTTGCACACCCAGTACTTGCTCACCGCGAGCCCCAGCCTGCTCCGGTTGCCGGCCAGCCACAACGCCACCGTGGTCGCCGCCTCCGACTCCACCGCCAGGTCCGCCAGCACGTTGCGCATCGCGGGCTGGTCGACCAGGTACGCGCCGAACGCCTTGCGGTGCGCCGCGTGGTGCGTGGCCTGCGTCAACCCCAGCCGCATCCCGGACGCCGACCCGAGCACGCAGTCCAGCCGGGTCATGTTGACCATCTCGATGATGGTCCGCACGCCCCGGCCCTCCTCGCCGACGAGCCAGCCGACCGCGCCGTCGTACTCCAGCTCCGCCGAGGCGTTCGACTTGTTGCCGAGCTTGTCCTTGAGCCGCTGCAGGAACATCGCGTTGCGCGTCCCGTCCGGCAGCACGCGCGGCAGCACGAAGCACGACAGGCCGCCCGGCGCCTGCGCCAGGGTCAGGAACAGGTCCGACATCGGCGCGGACGTGAACCACTTGTGCCCGGTCAGCAGGTAGTGGTCGCCGACGGGCACGGCACGCGTGGTGTTCGCCCGCACGTCCGAGCCGCCCTGCTTCTCCGTCATCGACATGCCCGCGATGAGGCCCCGCTTGGACGACGGCGGGCGCAAGCCGAAGTCGTACTCCCGCGACGCCAGCAGCGGCTCGAACCGCTCGGCCAGCGCGGGCGTCGCGCGCAGCGCGGGCACGGCCGCGTAGGTCATCGAGATCGGGCAACCGTGGCCCGCCTCGGCCTGGCTCCACACGTAGAACTTGGCCGCGCGGGCGACGTGCGCGCCCGGCCGCTCGTCCCGCCACGGCGCCGCGTGCAGGCCGTTGGCGACCGCCGTTCCCATGAGCTCGTGCCAGGCGGGGTGGAACTCGACCTCGTCGACCCGGTGCCCGTACCGGTCGTGGGTGTGCAGCACGGGCGGGTGCGCGTTGGCCAGCCGCCCCAGGTCCTGGACGTGCGGCGTGCCCGCGAGCACGCCGAGCGCGCGGACCTCGGGTTCGGCCCACTCCGCGCCGCCGCGCCGCAGGCCGTCCAGCAGCGCCGGGTCGGCGGAGACGTCGTGCCCTTCCAGCGGCGGGACCTGGTTGGTCACCTCATGAGTGGCGTGCGTCATAACCGCCTAGCGTACTACCCGTCGGTAACTTGGAGGGGTGTGAAATTTGGGGGTGCTGATCAAGCTCCGGCGGCCTAACGTCGGTGCCGTGACGGATCACCGGCAGGGGCAGGAGACCGACCACGAGCGGGCCGTGGCCGCGTTGCGCGGCCAGTACGCGGCGATCCCGGCGGGCGCGCCGGTGCGCCTGGCCAAATCCACGTCGAACCTCTTCCGGTTCCGCGCCGACCAGTCCGGCGGCCTCGACGTGGCCCGGTTCAACCGGGTCCTGTCGGTGGACGCCGCCGCGCGGACCGCGCAGGTCCAGGGCATGACGACCTACGAGCACCTGGTCGACGCCACCCTGCCGCACGGCCTCATGCCGCTGGTCGTGCCGCAGCTCAAGACGATCACGCTGGGCGGCGCCGTGGCGGGTCTGGGCATCGAGTCCAGCTCGTTCCGCAACGGCCTGCCGCACGAGTCCGTGCGCGAGCTGGAAGTGATGACGGGCGACGGCGAGGTCGTCACCACGCACCCCCGGGACGATGTCCACGGCGGCCTCTTCCACGGGTTCCCGAACTCCTACGGCACGCTCGGCTACACCCTGCGGCTGGAGATCGAGCTGGAGCCGGTGAAGCCGTACGTGCGGCTGCGGCACGTGCCGTTCGCCGACGCGGGCGAGTGCGCCCGGATGCTCGCCGAGGTCTGCGCCGACGGCTCCTACCAGGGCGAACCGGTCGACTTCGTCGACGGGACGGTGTTCTCCGGCACCGAGCAGTACGTGACGCTGGCCAACTGGTCCGCCACCGCGCCGTTCACCTCGGACTACACCGGCAACCAGATCTACTACCGGTCCATCCAGCGGCGCGACGTCGACTACCTGACCGTGCGCGACTACCTGTGGCGGTGGGACACCGACTGGTTCTGGTGCTCACGCGCGTTCGGCGTGCAGCACCCGGTCGTGCGGCGGCTGGTGCCCAAGCGGTACCTGCGGTCGGACGTGTACCGCAAGGTGGTCGCGTGGGACCGGCGGCACAAGCTGTCCGACCGGCTGAGCAAGGCGGTGCAGGAGCCGGTGATCCAGGACGTGGAGATCCCGGTGGACCGGCTCGCCGAGTTCCTGGACTTCTTCCACCGGGAGATCGGCATCAGCCCGGTGTGGCTGTGCCCGGTGCGGCTGAGGGCCCGGTCGGACGGGAGCCGGACGGTCTGGCCGCTGTACCCGATGGACCCGGACGTGCTGTACGTCAACGTCGGCTTCTGGTCGACGGTGCCGTTGCGGCCCGACGAGGAGCTGGGCAGCCGGAACCGGCTGATCGAGGACAAGGTCACCGAGCTGGGCGGGCACAAGTCCCTGTACTCCGACTCCTACTACGGCGAGGAGGAGTTCTGGGACAACTACAACGGCCCGACGTACCAGGACCTGAAGAAGCGGTACGACCCGGCGGGCCGGCTGCCCGATTTGTACGCCAAGTGTGTTCTCCGTAGGTGAAGGGAGCCGGGGCCAATGCGGTTGGCGGAGGTGTTCCAGCGGGCGGTCGGAGGTGGCGCGTCCGTGCGGTTCAGCGCGTACGACGGCAGCCACGCGGGGCCGGCCGACGCGGGTGTGAGCATCGAGGTGCGCACACCGGAGGCGTTGTCGTACCTGGCGTCGGCGCCGGGTGAGCTGGGTCTGGCGCGCGCGTACGTGACCGGGCACCTGGAGATCATCGGTGACGTGTACGGGGCGTTGAAGCAGCTGTCCGAGATCTCGCTGCGCGAGGTGCCGTGGGGCGAGCGGGTGGAGCTGCTGGCCACGCTCGGGCGGACCCGGCTGGGCACGAGGATCGAGGTGCCGCCGCAGGAGCGCCGGTTGCGCGGCCTGCGGCACTCCAAGGCGCGCGACCGCGAGGCGATCGCCCACCACTACGACGTGTCGAACACGTTCTACGAGTGGGTCCTCGGACCGTCCATGGCGTACACGTGCGCCGTGTACCCGACCGCGGGGTCCACCTTGGAGGAGGCGCAGTTCGCCAAGCACGACCTGGTGGCGCGCAAGCTCGGGCTGAAGCCGGGCATGCGGCTGCTGGACGTCGGCTGCGGCTGGGGCGGGATGGTCATGCACGCCGCGCGCGAGTACGGCGTGAAGGCGCTCGGCGTGACGTTGTCGCGCAACCAGGCGGAGTGGGCGCAGAAGGCCATCGTGGAGGCCGGGCTGTCCGACCTGGCCGAGGTGCGCTACCTCGACTACCGCGACGTGCGGGAGACCGGGTTCGACGCGGTCAGCTCGATCGGCCTGACCGAGCACATCGGCAAGGCCAAGCTCCCCGCGTACTTCCGGTCGCTGTACGGCAAGCTCAAGCCGGGCGGGCGGCTGCTCAACCACTGCATCACCCGGCCGGACAACAGGCAGCCGGCGCGGACCGGCGGGTTCATCAACCGGTACGTGTTCCCCGACGGCGAGCTGGTCGGGCCGGGCCACCTGGTGTCGTTGATGCACGACACCGGGTTCGAGGTGCGGCACGAGGAGAACCTGCGCGAGCACTACGCCATGACGCTGGCGGCGTGGTGCGACAACCTGGAGAAGCACTGGGACGACGCGGTGACCGAGGTGGGTCTCGGCCGGGCGCGGGTGTGGCGGCTGTACCTGGCCGCGTCCCGGCTGGGCTTCGAGCGCAACAACATCCAGCTGCACCAGGTGCTGGGCGTGAAGCTGGACGGCACCACCTCGCACATGCCGCTGCGCCCGGAGTGGCTCGGCTGACGCGGCCGGGCGGGGGGGGGGGCGCCCCCGGGCCCCCCCCCCCCGACCACGGGGGACAACAC
>NZ_JBFAMT010000039.1:42511-84456 GCF_040656635.1 Actinosynnema sp. NPDC049800
CCACCCCTCAAGGGCGCGCGCGCGTGGGGTGCGGCCTCTGCGGCCCGGGGGCGCGGCGCCCCCCCGGGGCCCCCCCCCCGCCGCACCTGCGGTGCTCACAGCCGGTCGACGAGCTGCCGCACCTGGTTGGACGGGATCGCGAAGCCGATGCCCACGCT
Source organism: Actinosynnema sp. NPDC049800 (assembly GCF_040656635.1). Classification (NCBI taxonomy): domain Bacteria; kingdom Bacillati; phylum Actinomycetota; class Actinomycetes; order Pseudonocardiales; family Pseudonocardiaceae; genus Actinosynnema; species Actinosynnema sp. NPDC049800. The sequence goes on from NZ_JBFAMT010000039.1 coordinate 42,670, forward strand.
GCCCGCCTCGCCGCCGTCCGACGCGGGCGAGTAGATCGCCGAGTTGATGCCGATCACCCGGCCCGCCGAGTCGACCAGCGGCCCGCCCGAGTTGCCGGGGTTGATCGACGCGTCGGTCTGGATCGCCTGGTAGCTGACCGTCGAGGAGCCGCGGCGGCCGGTCGACGTGCCCGGCACGGTGACCTCGCGGTCGAGCGCGCTGACGATCCCGGACGTCACGGTGCCCTGGAGGCCCTCCGGCGAACCGATCGCCACGACCTCGTCACCGATCTTCACCTGATCGGAGTCGCCGAACGTCGCCGGCGTCAGCCCGCTCACGCCCGACGCCTGCACGACCGCCAGGTCGCTCGACGCGTCGGCGCCCACCACGGTGGCGTCCACGGTCCGCCCGTCGCTCAACGTCACCGTCACCTTCTGCGCGCCCGCGACCACGTGGTTGTTGGTCAGGATCCGCCCGTCCGGGGTCAGCACCACCCCGGAACCGAGGCCCTGCCCCTGCGCCGACACCACGTTCACCTGCACCACGCTCGGCAGCACGCGCGCCGCGACGCCCGAGACGTCCAAAGCGGACGACGCGTTCCGCGCGACCTGGCCGCCGCTCACCGGCGCCTGCGCGGTGGACGAGGCGTTCAGCGCGCCGACCACCCCGCCGGTGGCGCCACCGACCAGGGCGGCGACCAGCGCCGCCGAGGTCACGACCGCACCGGTCCGACGCCGCCAGAACGGCGCCCGCTCCTGCAACGACCCGCTCACGGCGGGGAAGTCCTCTGTCGTCATGGCCCCAGGCTCGTCCCCGACCCTATGCGCAGCCTGAGCGCCGGGTCAGGACTTGCCAAGAATCCCGCGGACGTCGTCGGCCGTCAGCAACGCCGACCCGAACAGCGGACCCTGCGCGCCCGTCACGCCCAGCTCCACCAGCCGCCGCGCCTCGAACTCCGTGCGCACGCCCGCCGCGTACAGCGGCAGCCCCAACGTGCGCGACCACGTGAGCAGCGCCACGGCCGCGCTCTCCTCGATCCGGCCCGCACCCTCCGCCAGCCCGTACACCGGCGAGCCCTGGAACTTCACCGCGGTCAGCGGTATCCGCCGCAGCCGGTCGATCGGCACGTTGCCGCCGCCGACCTGGTCGAGCACCAGCCGCACGCCGTCCTCGGCCAGGTACGTCAGCTCGTCGACCTGGTCGTCGTTGATCAGCGCGGGCAGCTGCTCGCCCAGCTCGAACTGCAGCAGCCGCGCGGGCAGCCCGCCGTCGCGCAACGCCCGCCGCACGGTCGCCACCAGCTCCGGCTCCTGGCACTCCCGGGCGGTCAGGTCCATGCTCAGCACGGGCGCGGCGTCGCCGAACTCGGCGTGCCAGCGGCCCGCGTCGGCGCACGCCCGCGCGATGGCCCACTGGCCCAGCCGGGCCGCCATCCCGGTGCACGTCGACAGCGACACCAGCTCCTGCGGGTCGAGCACGCCCTCCGTCGGGTGGTCCCACCGCAACCGCGCCTCGACGGCCAGCAGCGCGCCGTCGGCCAGCGAGTGCACCGGCTCGTAGTCGACCCGGAACTCGCCCTGCTCCAGCCCGCCCGCGATGGACGCCGCCAACCGCATCCGGGCCCGTTCCCGCTGGTCGCGCTCCTTGTCGTAGAGCGCCCACTGCGCCTTGCCGTCGTCCTTGGCCCACCGCACGGTCAGGTCGACGCACCGCAGCAGCTCGGCCGCGTCCGCACCGCGCGCGGGCCGCACCACGATGCCGACGCTGGCGGTCACGCCGATGCCGTCGTCGCCCACCCACACGGGTTCGGCGAACCGCTCGACGGCGGACTCGGCGAGCGTCACCACCGTGCGCACGTCCGCGGGGTCGCGGATCAGCACGGCGAACTCGTCCGGCCCGATCCGGGCCAGCTGCCCGACCCCGTCGAACACCGACCGCAGGTGCCCGGCGACCGCGGTGAGGATCCGGTTGCCGACCTCGTGCCCGTAGGCGTCGTTGACCACCCGGAAGCCGTCGAGGTCGAACACGACCAGCGCGAGCGTCGCGGGGCCGCGGGAGCCGACCGCGCCCTCCAGCCAGCCGACGAACTGCGACCGGTTCGCCAGGCCGGTCTGCATGTCGTGCAGGCTCTGCCGCACCAGTTGGGACTGCAGCGCCCGGACCTCGTCCAGGCTCTCGATCATCGTGACGTAGAAGGCGGGCGCGCCGTCGTCGTCGCGCAGCAGGGCGAGGGCGATGAGGACGTTGACCAGCTCGCCGTCGGCGCGGACCAGCCGGGTCTCGCTGCGCACGTGCTCGTGCCCCGCGTGTAAGAGCTGGGCGGCGCGGGAGATCACCTCGCGCTCGTCCGGGTGGACCAGGTCGCGGCCGAGCGTCCCGATCAGCTCCTCGGCGGTGCGGTCCACCATCGCGAGCATGGCGTCGTTGCAGTCGAGGATCACGCCTTCGGCGTCGGAGACCGCGATGGCCAACGCCGAGGTCCGGAACACGGCGCGGAACTTCGCCTCACTCGCCCGGACCGCGGATTCGGTCGACCGGGTGGATCTCAGCTCGTGGTGCTGTTCCTGCTCGTCCAGCGTGCGTTGGCACAGGGCGTCGGTGAACCCGGCGGCGAGCGCGCCCAGGGCGGCCATCAGGCGGCCGGGCTCGACGTCGGCGGCCAGGTGTTCGCCGACGAACGCGAGCGTGCGCTCCAGCGTCTCGGAGGCCGCCAGGCCGTGCTCGACCAGGCCGCGGCCGACCTCGCGCGCCGTCGCGGTCGACCCGTCGTCGCGGACGGCGGCGCGCAGGGTGGCGGTGAGCCTGGTGAGGAGGTCCTCCAGCCGTTCGTCGGGCTGCTCGTCGGGAGCGCCGGAGGACGCGTCGGACGGGACCGCGGACGGCGCGATGGCGGCGGCCCACTCGCGTGCGAAGGCGACCCGGGGTTGGCCGGGCTCGTCACCGAGTCTCGCCGCGTCTGCCGTCGTCATTCGGCTCTGGGTGCCATTCGTCGCTCCGACATGCCAATTTCCCGACTATTGTCACTCGAATGGGTTAATGCGGACCGTGGGTCCCGGTCAGCTTACTTCCCACCGGTCGGCGTTCGGCAAGACGATCAGCGCTTCTCTTCAGCGGGGCGTGATCTCGGGGTCGGCTTGACCTCTAGTAAACCTGAGGTTTTAGCGTCGGGTCCATGGCTGTCACTGTGTTGGGCTTGGGGGAGATGGGGAGCGCGCTCGCGGCGGCGTTCCTCGACGGCGGGCAGCGGACCACGGTGTGGAACCGCTCTCCGGGCAAGGCGGACGCGCTCGTCGCCAAGGGCGCGGTGGGCGCGTCGACGGCGGCGGAGGCCGTGGCCGGTGGTGATCTCGTCGTGGTGAACGTGAAGGGCAACGACGCGGCGCGGTCGATCCTGGCGTCGGCCGGGTCGTTGGCGGGGCGGGTCGTGGTGAACCTGACCGACGGGACGTCCGGTGAGGCGCGTGAAGTGGCTTCGTGGGCCGTGGAACGGGGTGCGGAGTACGTCCACGGGCAGATCATGACCATCGCGCCGGCGATCGGTCACCCGGATTCGGTGTTGTTCTTCGGCGGTGACGAGGGCGCTTATAAGCGCTACCGCGACGTGTTGTCGTTGTTGGGTGGTGGCGGGAAATTCCTCGGGGACGACGCGGGCGCGCCGGCGCTGTTCGGGCTGGCGATGAACGGCACGATGTGGGGCACGCTCAACGGGTTCCTGCACGCGGCGGCGTTGTTGTCGAGCCAGGGCGTGGAGGTGAAGCGGTTCGTGGAGGAGGCGGCGGCGTCGTTGACCGGGCTGCTCGGCTACCTGCCGTCGTTGGCGGAGGAGGTGGACCGGGGTGAGTACGCGGTGCCGTTCGGCGCGTTGAAGCACCACCTGCCGGCCGTGGACGACCTGGTGCGGGAGAGCCGGGAGCGGGGGATCGACGTGGAGTTCCCGTCGTACACGCAGCAGCTGCTGCGTGCCGTGGTCGAGGACGGGCACGGCGACGACAGCTACTCGCGGGTGGTGGAGCGGTTCCGGGCCGGGTCGACCGCGTCCTGAGCGTTGGACTCGGGGTCCTGAGCGTCGGACACGCGAGGACCTGAGCGTGGGGCACGCCGGGCCTGGAGGTTCGACACGCGGGGCCTGGAGGTGGGCTCACGGGGGTGAGTCCGCAGGCCAGGCCCCGCGTGCGGTCAGGAGACGGTGGAGAGGACCGAGGCGATCCGGGTGGCGATGCGGTCGTTGTCGGTCGGGGCGAGGCTGAGCCAGCCGTCCTCGTGGACCATCAGGTAGCGGCCCTGGGGGGTGTCGAACCACGTGATCAGGGCGCCGGCCCGCTCACGGCGGTAGCCGCCGCCCACGCTGACCCCGAACTGGCCGCCCGCGACCCGGCTCGCGGCCAGCTCGCTGACCGCGGTCGCGTCCTCGCGCGAGAGCCCGGCCTTCTGCAGAGCCTCCCGCTCGTCCAGCTCGCCGCTGCCCCACGGGTCGTCGCCGTCGTCGTCCGCCTGCTCGTCCTGCAGCGCGACGGCCGCGTTCAAGGTCTCCAGCCGCAGCGACAACGCGCTGCCCGGCCCCGCGGACCCGTCCGGCAGCACCTCGACGATCGACCTGGCCAACGCCGTCGGCCGGATCTCCAAGACCCCGATGGAGCCGCTGTCGATCACCGCCAACGCCGCCCGCTGCCCGTCGGACACGGCCACCGCCCGCACCGACCGGTCCACGTGGGCGATCGCGTCGACGGCCACCTCGTGGTCGCCGAGCAGCCGGAGCAGCGCCACCAGGCGCGGGTCGGGCTCGCCGTACGCGGCGAGCACCTCCTCCCGCAACCGCTTGCGCTCCTCCTCGGAGTCGCCGAGGCTCGGCACGTCCAGCGGGTAGGGCAGCCGGCCGAGGTCGAGGTGGTGCCACAGCACGTCCAGCTCTCGCGGCGTGAGCACGAACTCGGGGTCGATCACGGCTGGTCGCCCTTCTTCTTGGGCTTGGCGCCACCGATCACCGACGGGGGCAGGTTCTCACCCGGCACCTCGAAGATGTCCTCGCCGCGGATGTACGCCGCGGCGCGGTGCTCCTTGTCCTCGCCGCCCTGACCGCCCGCGCCGGCGCCGCCCATCGGCGCGCCACCGGCCATCGGGGTCGCCGCCGCCGCGCCGCCGGGACCGAAGCCGCCGACGGGCATCGGGCCGCGCGGGCCCGCGTTGCCGATCGCGCCGGTCGAGCCGCCCGCGGCCAGCGAGCCGCCGCCACCCGCGCCGCCGGAACCGGTCGGGCCGAAGCCACCGGCGCCACCACCGCCACCGAAGCCGCCGGGGGGCATGCCACCGCCGGGCATCCGCGCGCCGGGCACGCCGCCACCACCGCCACCGCCACCGCCGCCGGGCATGCCGGGCAGCGGGGGCGTGCCGGGGCTGCCGGCCGGGACGTAGGTCGGCGGCTTCACGCCGGGCGGCAGGGTGCCGCCACCCTGGCGGGGCGCGGTGTTCGGGTTGGCCGGCTGGTACGGCGGCACGTACCCGCTGCCGCCGGGCGGGATGTAGCCGCTGTTGGCCGGCGGCGTGTAGGTGTAGTTGCCACCACCGGACGGCGGGGTGTACGGGTTCGCCACCGGCACCTGGGCCGCCGCCGCGGCGGCCGTCGTGCCCTCGGGCCGGTACATCGGCTGCGGGCTCGACGGCATCGACGGAGCCGTCGGCGCCGACGCGCCGCTGGCGTACGTGCCGCTGCCGTACGACCCGGGGGCCGTCTGGTAGGACGCCGCGGCGGGCGAGTACCCGCCCGGCTGCGTGGCGGGCGTCGACTGCGACGGCTGGTAGGCCTGCGCCGGCTCCATCGGCCGCAACGCCTGCATCTGCTGCGCCGGCTGCGTCGCCGTGTACGCCGAGGGGGCCGTGGCGCCGCCCGCGCCGCCGACGCTGTCCGCCGCCGCGCCCGCCAACGTGGCGGTCGACGTGGCCCGCATCAGCGCGACCTGCGGCTCCTCGGTGCGGCCGGTGACCGGGTTGAACGGCGCGCTGAACTGCGGCGTGGTCTGGTCGACCGCCTGCGACTCGCGCTCCATCGTGCTCATGACCGTCACGGCGTGCTCGTGCAGCGCCCGCGCGTGCTCGTTGGCCGCCTGCACGTCCGCGGCGGAGCTGGCCAGGCCCTGGATGCCGCCCGCGGTGAACACGCCGGTGGCCTGGTCCCAGTTGAACTCGACCGGCTCGGGCATGCTGGCCCGCGCGTTCTCCATGATCTGGCTCTCGTCCTGCACCCGCTTGCCGACCTCGACCGCGGTCTCGGCGGTGTGCGTGACCCAGTCGGCCAGGCCCTTGATCGCCAGTCGCGCCGCGTCGGCCGCGTCGCCCGTCCAGCCGGACTCGCTGACCGCGACCCGCTCGTTGATCAGCCGCGCGGCCTCGGTGAGCTCGGTGCCGAACTGGCCCCACTCCGCGCCGATCTCGCCCGTCTGACCGGGGTCGTTGTTGTTGTGCACCGCCTCGTACAGCTCGCGGTGCGACCGGGACGCCCAGTTCTGGGTGTCGGTCAGGACCAGGTCGATCTCCCGCTCTTCCCGGGCCAACCGCCTCGCCTCGTCGGCCCGCAGTTCCACGCGCTCCGTCGCCATCGTCGCCAGCCCCCTAGTTCCCGCTCAGCTTGCGCAGCTCGACGCTGCTCTCGTCGTCGACGGCGGTGAAGTTGCGGATCGCGTTCTGCACCGAGTCGTGCGTCTGCTGGAGCACCTCGCGGTAGGCCGTCATCACGGCCACGAACGACCGAGGGTCGCCGTCCGCGCGGGCCTCGAACTTCTGCGCCAGCCGGTCGCCGACGGGGTTGCGGCCGATGGGCGCGGGACGGGCCAGCCGGCCGGCGCGCTCCAGCCACGAGTCGACCTGGTCCATCTGCTCCAGGAGCATCTTGCGCAGTTCCTCGCCGGTGGCGGGATCGAGCGACACCCGGCCGGAGTTCACGGTCTCCTGGAGGGCCACGACCTGACCGTTGACGGTCGGGACCTCCTGGGGCGGGGCCACTTCACCCCCGTTTTCGGCGATGTACATCGGTATCCCTCGCGAAGGCAGCCTGCTGGACGAAACCGACCGTTCACCGGTGCTCCAACGCCCGGCCAACGCGCGCCCAACGCGGCCCGCCGGAGTGCGGTGACGACTGTGGGAAACTCTTCGACTACACGGTGACAACGCCGAAAGGGCTTGCGGATGCGGGTGAACCTGCTTGGCCCCGTCGAGCTGGTTTCCGCAGGTGGGGAAGCCGTTCGGCTGGGCGCGGCCAAGCGGCGGACGGTCCTGGCGGCGCTCGCGCTGGAGCTCAACCGCGTGGTGTCCGGCGACCGGCTGCTGGAGCTGGTGTGGGACGGCTCACCACCGCCTCAGGCCAAAGCCGCCCTCCAAGGACATATCGCCCAACTCCGCAAGGTCCTCGCCGGCGGTGTAGCGCTCGTCACCCGCGCGCCCGGCTACGTCCTGACCGCCGAGCGCGCGGCCGTCGACGTGTTCCGGTTCGAGGACCTGCTGGTGAGCGCGCGCGAGGCGACGGACGCCGACGCCGTGCGGCTGCTGCGGGAGGCGTTGGCGCTGTGGCGCGGCCCGGTGCTGGCCGACGTGCCCGGCGACCAGCTGCGGGAGGCGGTGTCGGCGCGGCTGGAGGAGCTGCGGCTGGTGGCCGTGCAGGAGCTGGCGACCCGGCTGTCGCGGCTGGACCGGGCGGCCGAGGCGGTGTCCGGGCTGCGCGACGCGGTGGACGCCAACCCGTTGCGCGAGGCGCTGGTGTCGCGGTTGGTGCTGGCGCTGCACTGGACCGGTCGGCAGGCCGAGGCGCTGGCGCTGTTCCACCGGACGCGGGAGCGGCTGGCCGACGAGCTCGGCGTCGACCCGGGGCCGGAGCTGCGCGAGGCCTACCAGACCGTGCTGGCGGGCGACACCGCGCCGTCGACGCCGGTGGACCGCGCGCCCGCCCAGCTGCCGCGCGAGCACCGGGGGTTCGTCGGGCGCGAGGAGGAGCTGTCGGACCTCGGCGCGGCCCTGAGCGGGCAGGACTCGGCGATCGGGCTGCTGGTCGGTCCGGCCGGCGTCGGCAAGACGGCGCTGGCGCTGCGCTGGGCGCACCGGGTGGCGGGCGACTTCCCGGACGGGCAGCTGTTCGTGAACCTGCGCGGGTTCGACGAGACCGAGCCGCTCGACCCGCGCACCGCGCTGGTCGGGTTCCTGCGGGCGTTGGGGCTGACCGACTCGCAGATCGCGGTGGACCTGGAGGACCAGGCCGCGCAGTACCGGTCGCTGCTGGCCGGGCGCCGGGTGCTGGTGTTCCTGGACAACGCGCGGTCGGCCGAGCAGGTCCGGCCGCTGCTGCCCGGCTCGTCGCGGTGCCTGGTGCTGGTCACGAGCAGGCACCGGCTGGACGACCTGGTGGTGACGGAGGGCGCGTCGTCGCTGCCCGTGCCGACGCTGCCGGAGTCGAGCGCCGAGGACCTGCTGACCGCGGTGCTGGGCCGGCAGCGGATCGAGCAGGAGCCGGACGCGGTGGCGGAGCTGGTGGAGCTGTGCGACCGGCTGCCGCTGGCGCTGCGGATCGCGGGCGCCCGGTTGGCGTCCCGGCCGCGGTGGACGATCCAGTCGCTGGTGGACGAGCTGCGCGACGAGCAGGGGCGGTTGTCGGCGTTGTCGCTGCCGGAGGCGGGGCGCGGGGTGCACGCGGCGCTGGCGGTGAGCTACCGGGAGCTGCCGGAGGGCGCGGCGCGGCTGTTCCGGCGACTGGGCCTGCACCCCGGGACGGACCTGGACAGCTACACGGCGGCGGCGCTGCTGGACATCAACGTGGTCAGCGCGCGGACGCACCTGCGAACGCTGGCCTACGCGAACCTGCTGCACGAGTCGACGCCCGACCGGTACTCGCGGCACGACCTGGTGCGGCTGTTCACCCACCACCTGGCGGCCACGGAGTCCGAAGTGGACAACCAGGTGGCGACGAACCGGCTGCTGGACTACTACCTGCACGTCGCGGACCGGGCGCGGGCGCACCTGTCGGACCACGTGCGGCCGTTCGGACCGGCGGAGCACCGGCCGGCGTCGTTCCCGGAGCTGTCCTCGCACGCGGCGGCGCTGGACTGGTTCACGCTGGAGGAGGCGAACCTCGGGCTCGCGCTGGACATCGCGGTGAACGGCGGGCAGCGGGAGCGCACGTGGCAGCTCGCGCTGTGCCTGGACGCGTTCCACTTCCGGCGCGGCAACCGGCTGGACCGCTTGGCGTTGTGCCGGATCGGGTTGGCGGCGACGCGGTCGCTGGGCGATCGGCTCGCCGAGGCGACGTTCCTGCTGCGGTTGGGCTCGACGTTGGCCGACCTGGAGCGGATCGACGAGGCGATCGAGGCGTGCACCCGCGCGGCGGCGCTGGCGGACGGCGACCGCCACCTGGAGCTGGCGGCGTTGGCGAACCTCGGGTACTGCCTGATGGCCGACGACCAGCTGGACCGGGCGCAGGAGACGATCCTGGACGCGCTGGAGGTGGCGCGGGAGGTCGGCGACAACCGGTCGCAGGCGAGCATCCAGAACAACCTGGCCAACGTGCTGCTGCGCAAGCACCAGCCGGAGGAGGCGCTGCGGCACGCGACGGAGGCGCTGGGCCTGTTCCCGGCGGCGCCGTCCAAGGCGCACACGGCGACGCTGCACACCGTGGGCGCCGCGTCCCAGCAGCTGGGCCGTGCCGACGAGGCCCTGGAGTCCTACCGCGCGGGGCTGGCGCTGGCGGCCCGCCTGGGCGACCGCTACCAGGAGGCGTTGTGCCACCGGGCGATCGGGGACGTCCTGGAGCAGTCCGAGGGCCCGGCCGCCGCCCGACCGCACTGGCTGGCCGCCCTGCACCTGTACCGCGACCTGCGCCTGGCCGACGCCGACGACCTGGCCCGCAAGCTGGACCTGACCACCTGCCCGACCCTCTGAAACACCAACGGGCGAATCCGCCCTTCTACGTACCCGGTCGGATGACCGCGCCCCTACATTGGTCCACTACGTCGAGGGGCGGCGATGGTGAACGACGAACCCACCTCCCGGAACGCGGTGGACCGGTCCACCGTCGACACGGTGGTGCAGGCCGGTGTGGTGCACGGCGGCGTCCACGTCGCCAAGCGCGGCTTCCGCTGGTGGCACGCGCTGGTCGCGGTGGCGGCGGTCGGGCTGGTGGTCGGTGGCGCGGCCTTCTACGGGTACTGGTCGCGCGAGTCCGACCTCAAGGCCACCGCCGCCTACCAGCCGGACGTCGACCTGCCCGCCGCCGTGCTCGGGGAGGACCTGGGGCCGCAGGACTTCCCGAACGACAAGAGCTGCCGGTCGGTCGTCCGGTGGGCGGTCGAGCGGGGCGGCGCCTACGCGAGCGGCACGGTGGTCCGGCTCAACCTGCACAACCAGGGCGGCACGGCCGTGGTGAACCGCATCGTCGTGCGGGTCACCGAGCGACTGGCGCCGCCGACCGGCACGGCGTTCGGCTGCGACTCGTCCGGCTCGCCCGACCGCGTCGTGGTGGACCTCGACGAGGACAGCCCGATCGTGCGCCACCAGACCCGCGACGGCGGTGCGGGCGCCCCTTACGCGTCGGACACCGTGCAGGAGCTGCCGCACGACGCCACCAAGACCATCGACATCACCCCGATCACCACGAAGTGCCTGTGCCGCTGGCAGATCGACGTCGAGTACACCAGCCGCGGCAAGCCGCGCACCGAGACCGTGACCGGTCCGGACGGCGACTTCGCCACCGCCGCCACGACGGGTGTCGCGCACTCGTACTCGTCGATCGGCACGGGGTGGTCGGGCCGCTAGCCCGACCCGCCGGTCAGCACCCGGTGCGGAACCCCGGCGGACCGGGCTCGGTGCACCAGGCGAAGGTCTCGTCGAGGTCGTAGGTGCGCTGAGCCGCCTCGGTCACGAACGCCTGTCCGTCGCCGTCCCGGTCGAGGACCTTGGTGCGCGGCACGCCGTCCGCGGTGTAGTCGACCTCGACCTGCCACTGGTGGACGTTGTCCATCGCGACGACCGTGCCCACCACCCACCACACGTCGCTGCGGTCCGCGGTCACGGTCTGCGGCAGGGCGTCGCCGTCCCGGAGCGGCTCGTGCACCTCGGCCTCGTGCGCGTGGACCTCGAAGTCGGTCCGCCACCCGCCGCTGTCCAGGGGTTGCTTGCACTGGTACAGGTATCGCGGCTGGTCGCCGACCCAGCGGACGTCCAGGCGGCGGATCCGCAGCGCGGTGACGGTGACGGTCTTGAACGACCTGGGTATCACGGCGATCCGGAGGTCGGTCCGGTGCGCGTCGACGCCGCCGGCCGCACGTGCGGCGCGGTAGGGCGGCGCGCAGTCACCGGCGCCCGCGCGTGAGTCCATCGGAGGTCCGCCGACCTCGGGCAGCCCGTCCGGCCGGGTCCTGATCACCTGCGCCCACGACCCGGGGACGCGCCCGGCGTAGAAGTCGGCGGGCTCGTCCGGTGCGGGGTCGATCCGGCGGTCCGGCTCGGTCGACGTCGAGGGCGACGTCGGTGGCGCGGACGGCACCGCCCCGGTCGCGGGCGGGTCGGCGGTGAGGCGGTAGCCGAACCACGCGGCGGCCACGAGCACCACCACCGCCACCACCGCGACCGCCACCCGCCGTGCCCACGTCATCGACCGAACGTAGCGGCCGGTCCGGCGCGGCGGTCCGCAGTTCTGCCTACTCGAACGGGTGGCGCGCCCTCAGCCGGTCGCTTCCGCGGCGGCGCGGCCCGCCACCCGGCCGGAGAACAGGCAGCCGCCCAGGAACGTGCCCTCCAGCGCGCGGTAGCCGTGGACGCCGCCCCCGCCGAAACCGGACGCCTCACCGGCCGCGTAGACGCCGTCGAGCGGGGTGCCGTCGGCCTTCAGGACGCGGGCCGACAGGTCGGTGTGCAGGCCGCCCAACGTCTTGCGGGTGAGGACGGACAGCCGCACGGCGATCAGCGGCCCGGCCTTCGGGTCCAGCAGCGGGTGCGGCTCGACCACCCGGATCAGCTTGTCAGTGATGAATCTGCGCGCCTCGCGCATGGCGTTGACCTGCATGTCCTTGCCCAGCCCCGAGATCACCTGCCGGTCGCGCTGCACGATGGTCCGCCGCAACGCGGCCGCGTCGATCAACGACGTGCCGGTCAGCTTGTTCATGCCGGCCGCCAGCTCCTCGGGCGTGCGGCCGAAGATGAACTCGTCCGACCGCTTCGCGAACTCCTCCACCGGCGCGACCGCGCCCGGCATCGCCCGCTTCAGCACCGCGCGCACGTCCTTGCCGGTCAGGTCGGGGTTCTGCTCCGACCCGGACAGCGCGAACTCCTTGCCGATGATCTTGGAGTTGAGCACGAACCACGAGTAGCCGTGCCCGGTCTTGACGATGTGCTCCAACGCGCCGAGCGCGTCGAACCCCGGGAACAGCGGGATCGGCAGCCGCGAGCCGGTCGCGTCCAGCCACAGCGACGACGGCCCGGGCAGGATGCGGATGCCGTGCCTGCTCCAGACCGGCGCGTAGTTGGCGATCCCCTCGGGGTAGTGCCACATCCGGTCCTCGTTGATGATCTCGCCGCCGGAGTCCTGCACGACCTTGAGCATCTCGCCGTCCACGTGGTCCGGCACGCCCGACAGCATGTGCTCCGGCGGCGTGCCCAGGCGGGCCGGCCAGTTGCGGCGCACCATCTCGTGGTTCGCGCCGATGCCGCCCGAAGTCACGACCACGGCCTGCGCGCGCAGGTCGAACTCGCCGGACACGGTCCGCGAGCTCGGCTCGCCCCGACCGGCCGTGCTGACCTCCAGCACCTCGCCGCGCACGCCGTCCACCGCGCCGCCGGTCGTGGTCAGCCCGGTCACGCGGTGCCGGAACTTCAGCTGCACCAGGCCGCGCGCCACGCCCTCGCGCACCCGCCGCTCGAACGGCGCCACGATGCCGGGGCCGGTGCCCCACGTCACGTGGAAGCGCGGCACGGAGTTGCCGTGCCCGTCGGCCAGGTACCCGCCGCGCTCCGCCCACTGCACGAGCGGGAACCAGCGCACGCCCATCTCGTGCAGCCAGGCCCGCTTCTCGCCCGCCGCGAAGTTCACGTACGCCTCGGCCCACCGACGCGGCCAGTGGTCGGCGTCGCGGTCGAACGCGGCCGAGCCGAGCCAGTCCTGCAGCGCGAGCTCCGCCGAGTCCTTGACCTTCAACCGCCGCTGCTCCGGGCTGTCCACCAGGAACAACCCGCCGAACGACCAGAACGCCTGACCTCCGAACGAGGCCTCCGGCTCCTGGTCGAGCAGGATGACCTTGCGACCGGCGTCGGCCAGTTCGGCGGTGGCGACCAGGCCCGCCAGGCCGGCGCCGACGACGATGACATCAGCGTCATGGGGCATCGGGCGAGTCTAGATCGAACCGCGGCGGCGGACGAGAGTTGAACATAATTCACTTTTGGAGGGGTTGGGTGTCGTACACAGGGGACGTCGGCGAGGTCAGCGCGGTGTGGCGGCCGGTGGCGGAGGTGCCGACCATCGACCGGCCGCTGACCCAGGCCAGGCTGGTCGGCACCGGCGACGTCACGCGCAAGCAGTTCGGATTGTTCGAGTGGCGGATGGCGCCGCACGCCGGCGGTCCGGCGGCGCACTTCCACAAGACGTTCTCGGAGTCGTTCTACGTGATCTCGGGAACGGTCCGGTTGTTCAACGGCGAGACGTGGGTGAACGCGGTCGCGGGCGATTTCCTCTACGTGCCGGAGGGTGGCGTGCACGCTTTCCGCAACGACGCCGACGAGCCCGCGTCCATGTTGATCCTTTTCGCGCCCGCGCCGCCGCGCGAGGAGTACTTCCGGGAACTGGCCGAGATCGGGGAGTCGGGGCGGCAGTTGAGCCCGCAGGAGTGGACCGAGCTGTACGCCCGTCATGACCAGTACATGGTCTGAGCTGCGGGTTCGTCGGAAGTAAAGGCCGTCGGCCGTCCGGTGGGGGGAACCGTTCGGCCGACGGCGGTCGGGCGTGCGTGGGCGCACCTGCAACGTCTCGGGGAGAGGTGCCGCGCGGGCCTGGGGGGAGGTGCCTCGCGGGCCTGACGTCCGGTGCGGCGTCCACGTGCCGACCAGCAGTAGAACGGGCGGTGACCTGCGGGTGTTCCCCGGATGGCCCGGGGGTGTCGGGGGTCACGGGGAGTATCGGCGAGGCCGGGCGCGAGGCTGCGCGGGGGACGTGTGAAGGGCCTGTGCGGGGGCTGTCGACGGGCTGTCCGGGGGCTGTCGGCGAGCTGGGTGGAGGGCTGGGTGGAGGGCTGTGGGGAGCTGGGTGGAGGGCTCGCGGAGAGTTGGGTCGAGGGATGTGCCGGGGGCAGGTGCGGGGTGTCGGGGGGCTGTGCGGTGCTGTGCGTGCGCCGAGTGTCAGGCGTCACCCCGGAGTTCGGTCATCCGGGCCTCCGCGCCCGCGAGCTTGTCCCGCGCGGTCTCGGCGCGGCGCTTCGCCTTGGCCAGCCTGGTCGACGCCTCCTGCTCCGCCTGCTGCGCCCGGCGCAGTTCGGCGCGCAGCGCGGCGGTGTGCTCCTCGCGCTCGGTCAGGGCCTGCTCGGCCTCCGTGACGGCCGCGTCCGCCTTCCGCACGTCCGCCTGAGCCGTGCCGATGTCCTCACGCGCCCGTTCGAGCTGACGTTCCCGCCGTTGCTCGCGGCGCGGCGCCAGGTCGTCGCGCACCGGGGTCGCGGTCTCGCTCAACGGGCCGAAGCCGGACTGCTCGACCGGCTTGACCAGCCGACCCGCCCGGATCCGCGCGCCGAGCACGGCGTCGGCCAGCGCCGCGGTCAACGTCGTCCGCACCTGCTGCACGGCGTCCGGCCCGAGCGGCTGGCCGGCGTCGCCCGCCAACGTCTCCACCCGCCGCACGAGCGCGCTCAGCACGGCCCGCCGACGCGCGCTCAGCTGCCGCAGCGCGCCCCCGCGCAACTCCTCCTGAGCGGTACGCAGCTCGTCACCCAGAGCGAGCGCCTCGGCCAGGTCGGACGCGTCCCGGCGGGCCAGCAGGTTCAGCGCCCAGGCCGACGAGGTGGGCTTGCGCAGGGCCGAGACCTGCTTGGCCAACGCCTTGTCGCCGCGGTCGGCGGCCAGCCGGGCGTGGGCGTCCCTGGCCGCGACGAACTCCGCCGGCGGCAGGGCGTAGAGCTCGTCGGCTATCCGGTCGATCGGCGCGGTGTCCACGATGCCGACCAGTGTGCTCGCCATCGCGTTGATGTGCGATTTGTTACGGATTTCCACGCTTGGCGGGTGGTTCACCGTTGACAGTGTTTGACATTCGGGCCGGTCGGCTCTTGACTGGAGCTGTCGCGGCCGTTCCGGTGTTCTGCGGCACTTCTCGCGTGTTCGCGCAATAGACCGTTCAGTCCAATGTGGACTTTTCTATTGGTCTGTTCGTCCGATTGTTACCCGGGTGCCGGGGAGATGTGCTTGCGCCAATCTTTCCCCACGAAGGGTTTTGCGCCGTGATCAACTCAGGAAGCCGGTGGAGACACCGCACCAGTGCGGCCTTGCTGGCCGCCGTGCTGGGCACCACTGGGTTCGGCTTCGCCGCCGGCTCGGCCGTCGCGCAGGAAGCGCCCTCCGCGCCTGCGCCCGCGGACAAGCAGCTCGACAAGCAGGACCGGGAGCGCATCGCCGAGGCCGAGCAGGCCGGCCAGGCGAACGTCACCCTCCTCGTCGCCGCCGAAGAGGGCAAGCTGGACTCCGCCGCCAACGACCTCAAGGCCCTCGGCGGCGTGGTCGAGTCCACCGAGCGCGACGTCGACTACCTCAAGGTCTCGGTGCCGCGCGACTCAGCCGAGAAGGCCGCCAAGCTCGCGTCCGTGAACTCGGTGGACGTCGACGGCCTCGTCGTCCTGGACAACCCGCGCCCGGACGGCGCGACGACCCCGCTGCCGCAGACGGCGCCGGGCAAGTCGACGCCCAAGAAGAACCCGTACATGCCGACGCAGGACACCAAGGCGGCGCAGTTCACCGACGAGCACCCCAAGTGGGACGGCCGCGGGACGACGATCGCCATCATGGACTCCGGCATCGACCTGGACCACCCGGCGCTGGCGACCACCTCGACCGGTGAGCGCAAGATCGTCGACTGGTACAACGCCAACGCCACCAACTCCGGTGACGGCACCTGGCTGCAGGTCTCCGGCCGCTACAACGGCAGGTTCACCGTGAGCGGCGCGAGCTACACCGCGCCCGCGGCCGGTGGCCCGTTCAGCTTCGGCCTGTTCCGCGAGACCGCGGGCGACCTGGCCGCGGCCAACAGCGAGACCGGCGGCGACATCAACCGCGACGGCGACCGCGTGGACTCCTTCGGCGTGCTGCAGGACATCACGACCAAGGAAGTCCGGGTCGACACCGACGGCGACGGTGACTTCACCGACCAGACCGCGATGATCGACTACAAGTACAAGAAGGACGTCGGCCACTTCGGCGCGGACAACCCGGCCACGCCGGTGCTGGACACCGTGGCGTTCGTGGTGCAGACCGACAAGTCGAACTACGACGCGGCCGGCACGGCGTGGGTCAACCTCGGCATCTCCGCCGCCGCCCACGGCTCGCACGTCGCGGGCATCACCGCGGCGAACAAGATGTTCGGCGGCAAGATGGCCGGCGCCGCGCCCGGCGCGAAGCTGATGGCCGTCAAGGTCTGCCTGTCCACCCCGTCGTGCACCAACAGCGGCCTGATCGACGGCCTGCTGTACGCGGCGCGCAACGGCGCGGACGTCGTCAACATCTCCATCGGCGGCCTGCCGGCGCTCAACGACGGCAACAACGCGCGTGCGGAGCTCTACAACCGCACCATCGCCGAGTACAACGTGCAGGTGTTCATCTCCGCGGGCAACAGCGGCGCGGGCGCGAACACGGTCGGCGACCCGTCGGTGTCCACGGACGCGATGAGCGTCGGCTCCTACATCACCGCCGACACCTGGCTGTCCAACTACGGCTCGAAGACCACGCAGAAGGAAGGCCTGCACGGCTTCTCGTCGCGCGGTCCGCGTGAGGACGGCGGCTTCAAGCCGAACATCGTCGCGCCCGGCTCGGCGATCTCCACCGTGCCGCAGTGGCAGGTGCCCGGCCCGGTGGCGGGCACCTACGAGCTGCCCGCCGGCTACGCCATGTTCAACGGCACGTCGATGGCCGCGCCCCAGGCGACCGGCGCCGCCGCGCTGCTGATCAGCGCGTACAAGGCCGAGCACAACGGCGAGCGCCCGCCGGTCGCGGCGCTGCGCAACGCGATCCAGTCCGGCGCCAAGTGGGTCTCCACCCTCCAGGCGTACGAGCAGGGCGCGGGCCTGTTCGACACCAAGCGCGCGTGGACGCAGCTCAACGCGCACCCGGAGACGCAGGCGGTCGGCACCTCGGTGACCGTGAACACCGCGCTGTCCGGCCTGCTGGCCACCCCGAACACCGGTGTCGGCATCCACGACCGCGAGGGCGTCGTCGTGGGCAAGGAGTACACCCGCACCTACACCCTGACCCGCACCACGGGCCCGGACCGCAACCAGCAGTTCCTGGTGAACTGGCAGGGCAACGACGGCACGTTCTCGTCGAAGTCCCTGGTCAGCCTGCCGCTGAACAAGCCGGTGACGTTCGACGTCAAGGTCAAGCCGACCAAGGCCGGAGCGCACTCGGCCGTGCTGCGGCTCGACAACCCGGGCACCCGCGGCATCGACGTGTTCACCCTGAACACCGTGTTCGCGGCGGACGAGTTCACCGCGGCGGGCAAGTACGCGGTGACCAAGACCGGCACGATCGCGCGCAACCAGTCGAAGAGCTTCTTCGTGAAGGTGCCCGCGGGCACCAGCGCGCTGAAGGTCGACATGGCGGCGGGCGGCGCCGAGGCGGGCAAGGGCCAGGTCCGGTTCCTGCGCTACGACCCGTACGGCGTGCCGTTCGACACCACGTCCTCGACCAACTGCTACAACCCCGACGCGGGCGCCGGCTGTGCCGGTGGCTCGCCGACCAGCCGCACCGTCAGCAACCCGCTGCCGGGCGTGTGGGAGATCGTGGTCGAGGCCCGGCGCACCTCCGACGCCGACGCCGCGCCGTACTCGGTGACCGCGTCGGTGCTGGGCACGACGGTCAGCCCGAACCCGGACACCATCGAGTCGGCCGTCATCGGCACGCCGGTCAACCGCGAGTACACGGTGACGAACTCGCTGGCCGCGTTCACCGGCAAGCTCGTGGGCGGTTCGCTGTCCAGCGCCCGGATCGACCGGCCGACCATCGCGAACGCGGCGGTCCAGCAGTACGACCTGACCGTGGCTCCGGGCTCGACGTCGCTGCGCGCGACGATCGGCAAGACGAGTGACGTGTCGGCCGACCTCGACCTGTTCGTCTACAACTGCACCACCGGCACCTGCGTGCTGGCCGGTCAGGCGGCGGACGGCGACTCCGAGGAGTCGGTGACGATCAACAACCCCGCCGCCGGCGCGTGGCGGGTGGTGGTCGACGGCTACGAGGTGCCCGCGGGCACCACGGAGTACGACTACATCGACCTGTTCGCCGCCGCGGGCCTCGGCTCCGTCGTGGCGACCGACACCGACTCCGACCGCACCGCCGGCGAGACCTGGACGGTCCCCGCCACGGTGACGGCCGGTGGCCAGGCCGGCGCCGGCCGGGTGCTGCGCGGTGAGCTGACCGTGCAGACCTCGGAAGGCGCGATCGTCGGCCGCGGCGCGGTGATCCTGCGGAACGTGGCCT
Organism: Actinosynnema sp. NPDC049800; assembly: GCF_040656635.1. Taxonomy (NCBI): domain Bacteria; kingdom Bacillati; phylum Actinomycetota; class Actinomycetes; order Pseudonocardiales; family Pseudonocardiaceae; genus Actinosynnema; species Actinosynnema sp. NPDC049800. The sequence continues at coordinate 61,337 of NZ_JBFAMT010000039.1, forward strand.
GACGCCACCCGCCTGAAGACCTCAGGGCCATTCCCGCTCGGCGCGGGGGTGGCCCTGAGCTTTTGGCGGGTGCGGTGACCTCTACCCGCGTTCGGTCAGGGTGTGGGGTCGATGTTGGAGAGCGGCTCGTCCACGTCGACCCGGCTGACGCCCTCGACGGAGGTGACCTCCTCGGCCAGTTCGACCGGGACGGTGAGGCGGACGTAGCCGATGGTGGCGTCGGTGGTCTCCACGGTCCCGCCGAGCCGGTCCACGGCGGCGGCCACCTCGTCGGCCTTGCCGGGCTCGGTGGAGACGGTCAGCCCGACGGTCCGCGCGCCGTCGCGCCTGGCCTGCTCCAACGCGGTCTTGGCCCGGGGGCTGAGCTTGGGCGGCGGCACGGGCAGCGACGATACGCCGACGGGGGTGGTGATCGGTTCCGTGCCGAACGAACCGGTGTCCGCGGGTTGCCGCGCGCAGCCCGCCAGCACCAGTCCGGCCAGTACCAGCCCGGTCATCTCGACGAGTCTTCGCATGCGTCCTCCTGCGGCGGATCCTGCCACCAGGACGGAGCGGGAGGTCAGTGCGGTTGCACGGCGGTCAGCGCGGCTGGGCGGGTGTCGACTGCTCCGGGCCGCTGAACGCCTGCACGCGCTCCTGGCCGTCCGCGCTCTCGCCGAAGACCCGGTTGTCCGATGAGCCGTTGGCCGCCGGTGCGGGCGCGGTGGTCGTGGCGCGCGGCAGGTCGCGCACCCTGACCTGGGGCAGCGCGCCGGGGTGCCGGGCACGCAGCCAGCCGACCAGGTGCTCGCGCGCGACGCACCGCAGGTCCCACAGCCGCCCGGCGTCCGAAGCGCTCACCAGCGCGCGGACTCGCACGAACGACCCGACCGCGTCGGTCACCTGGAGCACGCACACCCGGCCGTCCCAGAGGTCGCTCGTCTCCAGCGCCTGCCGCAGCTCCTGCCGCAGTTCCTCCACCGGCACGGTCCAGTCGAGGTCCAGCTCCACCGTGCCGAGCAGCGCCGACTGGGTCCGCGTCCAGTTCTCGAACGGCGTCTTGAGGAAGTAGGCGGTGGGCAGGATCAGCCGCCGGTCGTCCCACAGGTGCACGACCACGTAGGTGAGGGTGATGTCCTCGACGCGGCCCCACTGGTCCTCCACGACCACGACGTCGTCCAGCCGCAACGCGTCGCTGAACGCGATCTGCACGCCCGCGAACACGTTGCCCAGCAACGACTGCGCCGCGAGCGCGGCGATGGCGCCGATCACACCGGCGGAGGCCAGCAGGCTCGTCCCGGCCGCACGGGCGGCGGGGAACGTCATCAGCACGGTCGCCGCCGCCAGCACGCCCACCACGACCACGGTGACGCGGCGGACCAGCGTGATCTGCGTGTGCACGCGGCGGGCGTGCCGGTTGTCCGACACGTCGACCCGGATGCGCGCCAGCGTCGCGTCCTCGATCACCACCAGCAGGGCGGCCAGCAGCCACGCGCCGGCCAGGATCAGCGCTATCCCGGTCGCGTGCAGGGCGACCGGCCGCCAGTCGCCGCGCGCCACCACGCCGAGGGAGAACTGCACCGCCACCAGCACCGCCACCGCCAGCGCGGGCCGGTGGGCGTGCCGCGCCAGCCCGGCGAACAGGGCGGAGCGGCGGCCGATGCGGCGGACCACGCGGTGGACGAGGGTGACGGCGAGCAGTGCGACCAGCAGCGAGCCAGCGAACGTGAGCACGGCGACCAGCACGGACGGGCACCTCCCAGTGGTTGAGGTTTCCAGCGTCAGTTTTCAAGCGTCGGGTTTCCAGGGGTTTCCAGCGACGTTCCGGGTTCGAGGGGTGTGCAGCGGCGTTCCGAGGTGCGTACCCACTGGTGCGCCGGTTCAGCCGTCCGAGCGAAATGTGGGACGTTCGCCACTCGCCGCTCCGCCCGTCGGCAGCAGGTGCGCGACCTGGCCGACGAACGCGACCAGCCGGTCCGGCGTGAACCGCTCCTGGTCGGTGATCACCAGCCGGCCGGCCATCTCGGCCAGCGCGAGCATGGTGTGGCCGAGCAGTTCGGCGTCCAGCCCGGTGCTGCCCAACGCCTTCAGCCCCAGCTCGGCCAGCGCGTTGACGTGCGCCAACACCTGCGCCCGCACGACGGCGACCTGCTGCCGGAACTCGACCGGCGTGCCCTCGGGCGGCAGCAGCACGAGCCGCCACCGCTGCGGTGACGCCACGACCGCGTTGATGAACGCGCGCACGGTGTCGGTGTAGACGTCCTCCGGCGAGCGGTCGCCGAAGTCCGCGGTCGGCATCGCGCCGAGCACCTGCGCGGTGGCCCGTTCGGCCTCGCGGTCCAGCAGCGCGGCGATCACCTCGGCCCGGTTCGCGTACAGCTCGTAGACCACCGGCTTGGTCACGCCCGACCGCCGGGCCACGGCCTCCATGGTCAGCGCGTCGAAACCGCCGCAGGCGATGAGGTCGAGCGCGCCGTCCAGCAACTGGTCGCGCCGCTGCCCCGGTGGCAGCCGGGGTGCGTACTTGCGGCGCGTTGTGCTCACCGCCCCATATTGCTACGGTGGCGTAGCTTTCACAAAGCTACGCAGGCGTAGTAAAGCGCTCTCGGAGGCAACGGTGATCGTGGAGTCCGGAGACGTGCGGCTCGCTGTGTTCGAGGAGGGGGACCGGTCCGCGCCGACCGTCGTCCTGGTGCACGGCTACCCGGACACGCACCGGGTGTGGGACGACCTCGTGCCGTTGCTGGCCGAGGAGTTCCACGTGGTCACGTACGACGTGCGCGGCGCGGGCGCCTCGTCCGCGCCACGCGGCTTGGCCGCCTACCGGCTGCCGGAGCTGGCGCGCGACCTGTTCGCGGTGATCGCGGCGGTCAGCCCGGACGCGCCGGTGCACGTCGTCGGGCACGACTGGGGTTCGATCCAGTCGTGGGAGGCGGTCACCACGCCCGGCGCGCCGATCGCCTCGTACACGTCGATCTCGGGGCCCTGCCTGGACCACGTCGGCCACTGGATGCGCCGCCGGCCCACCGGCAGGCACCTCAAGCAGCTGCTGCACTCGTGGTACATCCTGGTGTTCCACCTGCCGTTCGTCGCGCCGTTGTTGTGGAAGCACGTGATCGGCCCGCGTTGGCAGGCGATCGCGCACCGCCTGGAGGGCGTGACGCCGCACGTGTCGCCGACCATCGTGCGCGACGGCGAGCGGGGCATCGCGTTGTACCGGGCCAACTTCGTGCCGCGGCTGCGCTCACCCCGCGCGCGGCGGACCGAGGTGCCGGTGCAGGTGGTGCAGCCGTTGCGGGACAAGTACGTCACCGCCGGCGTGAGCGAAGATGTGGAGCGGTGGGCGTCGGACGTGCGGCGGCGTGCGATCGACGCCGGGCACTGGGTGCAGATCACCCACGCCGACGAGGTGGCGCGCCTGGTGACCGAGCACATCACGGCTCACAGTCGCCCTGTTTGAGCTGCGGGAGCACGTCCCGGGCCTGCTGACGGCCGAGGTTCCACGAGCGCCAGTCGTCGTTGTCCACGTAGTAGAACTGCAGGGCGCACGCGCGCAGGTCGGCCGGGAGTTCGGCGAGGGCGGGCACCACGTCGGGGGAGAGCCGGGCGAGGTACCGGATGTCGATCTTCTGGGTGGCCTGGTAGCGGTCGACGTTGCGCTCGGCGATGAACCGCTCCGGGTTGAGCGCGGCGAGCCCGACCAGCGCGGCGAACCCCGTGCCCAGGACGGCGCGGGCCAGCCACGCGGCTTCGAGCTTCACCCCGGCCGCCAGGACCAGCAGGTAGACGACGCCGAGCCACAGTTCGCAGGCGGAGACGAGGACCCGCAGCACGGTGAAGCCGTAGGCCTGCTGGTAGAGCCACATGCGGGCGAGGGCGGAGGCGACGATCACCAGCGTGAGCACGCTGAGCGAGCCGAGCAGGCCGCGCAGCCAGCGGCGGTCGGTCGGTGAGTCGAGCCGGGCCAGGCGTGCGACGACCGCGATCACGCCGAGGGTGAGCACGGTGACGGCGAGCAGCTGCCAGAAGCCGCTGCGGGCGTAGTCGGCGTAGGTGAGGTCGGGGGTGACGAGGACGTGCTCGTCACCGGCGAAGAGAGTGTTGATCTGGACGGCCACGAACGCGGCGAAGAGCAGCACCAACGCGCCGACGGGCAGCACCCAGTCACGTCGCGCGACCGTGCGGGGCAGGTCGCCCCGCTCGTCCGGTTGCCGTGGGGAGACGAGGAGGTAGGCCGCGCCGACCGTGCCGAGGCCGACGGCCAGGAACAGCACGATCGGTTGGCCGGAGGACTCGTCGGGGGTGACCGAGTTGAGGAGTGCCGCGAACTGGGCGTCGGCGCCGGCGAGGAGCGGGACGAACACCAGCAGGAGGGCGGCGGTCACCAGGACCGGGCGGGCCAGGCGAGGCGTGCCGCCTTCTTTGACGCCTCTCGCGACCCACGGCAGGGCCCTGATCGCGGCGACCGGCACCGCGGCCGAGCCGAACACGAGGCCGCGCGCGGTCCGCCCCCCGGCGATCGCGAGCGACCCGGCGGCGCAGCCGGCGATGGCGCAGAGCGTGAAGAGCCAGGGGGCGGAGATGAACGCGCCCACGCCGAAGAGTGCGACGGAGAGTACGGCCCAGCCCGGTTTGACCTTGCGCAGCAGGGCGAAGACGAGGATCGCGGTCAGGGACCAGCCGAGGCCGGGTTTGTCCAGGGGCAGCAGGACGGCCGCGCCCAGGCCGGCTGCGGCGCCGGTGAGAAGTACGCGGTTCGGGGTCATGGTGTGGGGCCTCCAGGGCGTGCGTCATCGCCCCGCGGGTTCGGGGTTCGAGGTTCGGGGTTTGTGGCGGGGGTGAAGGGATTTAAAAGATTTAAAGAGTCCTCGCCGGACGGGCAGATCAGCAGGATGACGGGCCGGTGGGTGGTTCGGCGGCGGGTCCGTTGTTGGTCGGGTTTCGTGTCATCCCACCGACCTCCCTACGGGCTACCACACGTATCAAGGGGGCGACATCAGTGGACGGTGCGGGCATCGGTGAACAGCGCCCCCCTTGACACGCGCGGTAGGGCGGAGCCAGGTCGGCGGGATGACACGAAGCCCTTCTGTTGGGGAAAGGCGTGTCAGTGGACAGGTGGGGGTGAGGGGGCGGGTTAGCGGGTTGGGGAGGCGGGGCGGTGGATGATGGCGAAGCCCTTAGGTGGAGGAAGGGCTGAGGGTCAGGTGGGGGAGGTGGTTGCTTGAGCTGGTGGGCAGGTGGCGGGGAGGGTGGCGCGGATTCGGCAGCCGGAGCCGTCGACCACGGCGATGGTGCCGCCGTGCAGGTCCACTACCCAGCGCGCGATGTTGAGCCCCAGGCCGGTGCCGCCGCCGCCCGCTCGTTCGCCTCTGGTGAAGCGCTCGAAGACCCGTTCGCGGTCCTGTGGGGCGATGCCCGGGCCGTCGTCGGCGACTTCCAGCACCAAGTCGGCGCCCACGGTGGCCGAGACCCTCACCTCGCCGCCGGCCGGGCCGTGGCGGACGGCGTTGTCCAGCAGGTTGGCGACGACTTGGGCCAGCCGGGCCTCGTCGGCGTAGACGGTGGCCGATGGTGGTGAGACGTCGACGGTGAACCGCACCCCTCGAGCGGCTACCGAAGCCTCGGCGACGACCTCCATCAGCAACGGTTCCAAGGCGAATTCGGCCTTGTCCAACTTGTGCGCCCCGGCGTCGATCCGGGACAGGTCCAGCAGTTCGGTCACCAGGCGGCCGAGTCGTTCGGTCTGCGCCAGAGCCGTTCGCATCGTTGCCGCGTCCGGCTGCGCCACGCCGTCGACGACGTTCTCCAGCACGTTCTGCAAAGCGGTGATCGGGGTCTTCAACTCGTGCGAGACGTTCGCGATCAGCTCACGCCGCTGCTGGTCCGCCGCACCGAGGTCGGCCGCCATCTGGTTGAACGCACTGGCCAGCTCGCCGACCTCGTCACGCGCCGTCGCACGCACCCGTTGGCTGTAGTCACCGGCCCGCATCGCCCGCACCGCCGCCGTCATCTCCCGCAACGGGCGCGTCATCCCGTGCGCGAGGATCTGCGACGTGACCAGGACGATCGCGATCGTGCCGAACGTGGTGCCCGGCGCCAGCCACTGGATGCGGTACCAGAAGTAGGTGAACCCGGCCGCCATCGCGGACACCAGCAGGATCCCGAGCTTCAACTTGATCGACCGCACCGGGTCCAACGGGCGCGGCAGCAGTTCCAGGGTCGTGTCGAACGCCGACCGCAAGGTCACCGCGGCACCTCCAACGCGTACCCGATCCCGTGCACGGTCCGGATCAGGTCCGTGCCCAGCTTCCGCCGCAACGCCTTGATGTGGCTGTCGACCGTGCGCGTGCCCGTGCCGTCGGCCCAGCCCCACACCTCGCTGAGCAGCCGCTCCCGCGACTGCACGGCCCGCGGCCGTTCGGCGAGGTGCACCAGCAGCTCGAACTCGGTCGGCGTCAGGTGCGCCTCCGCCCCCGCGCGCACGACCCGCCGCTCGGCCAGGTCGATCTCCAGGTCGGCCACGGTGATCCGGTGCGCCGCCGCCGACGCCGCCCGCTCCACCCGTCGCAGCAACGCGTGCACGCGCGCGGCCAGCTCGCGGATCGAGAAGGGCTTGGTCAGGTAGTCGTCCGCGCCGACCGCGAGGCCGACCAGCAGGTCCGTCTCGTCGCCCCGGGCGGTCAGCATGAGCACCGGCACGGGGCGCTCGGCCTGGATCCGCCGGCACACCTCCAGCCCGTCGAACCCCGGCAGCATCACGTCCAGCACGACGAGGTCGGGCCGCACGTCACGGGCACGCGAGACGGCCGACGGGCCGTCGTGCGCCAGCTCGACCTCGAACCCCTCGGCCCGCAGCCTCGCGGCCACGGACTCGGCGATGGTGAGGTCGTCCTCGACCACCAGAATCCGGCGTGTCATGCGGCCGACTCTATGTGGGAGCCGTGGAGGTGACCGGCGCGACTTGTGAACGTCCTGTGGAGACCGCGCTGGGGTGGGTGGAGGCCGAACGGGGGATTCTGGGAGCGCTCCCAGTCGCTGGTTGGTTGGCTGGTGGCGGGCGGACTGGGGAGGACTGGTCATGCGACGGACGTGGGGCGATGTGCCGGCGCTCGTTTCGGTGATCTCGGCGGGACGGCACGGCGCTGAGCGAGGTGCCGACGCCGACCGGGTACCACAGCTTCCTGCACGCGGTCGACGCGGAGGGCGCCGCGTACGGCCAGGTGAAGGGCCGTCCGGTGAAGTGGTCGGCCGACGGCGCCGTGTCGGTCATGGCGTTGCCGGACGGGTACGGGGCGGGCGAGGTGCTGGAGCTCAACGACCGCGGCGCGGTCGCCGGCACGGCGACCAGCCGGTACAACCGGCCGATCCGCTGGTCGCCGTCGGGCGAGGTGGCGCTGCTGCCGGTGCCGTCCGGGACCTACGGCTTCGCCCAGGCCATCAACGACCGCGGCGTGGTCGTGGGCGAGTACGGGGGCCGGCCGCTGCTCTGGCCCTGACCGCCGGCCGTCGGTGGCACGTCCTAGGGTGACCCGGTGGCTGACGCGGTCCTGGAAGCGGTGCTGGAGCGGATCACGTTCGCCAACGAGGAGACCGGCTACACGGTCGCCCGCGTCGACCCCGGCCGCGGCGGCGACCTGGTCACCGTGGTCGGGTCGCTGCTCGGCGCGCAGCCGGGTGAGTCGATCCGGATGCGCGGTCGGTGGGGCTCGCACCCGCAGTACGGCAAGCAGTTCGTGGTCGAGGACTACACGACCGTGCTGCCGGCCACGATCCAGGGCATCCGCCGCTACCTCGGCTCCGGCCTGATCAAGGGCATCGGACCGGTGCTGGCCGACCGGATCGTCACGCACTTCGGCGTGGACGCGCTGGAGGTCATCGAGCACGAGCCGCAGCGCCTGATCGAGGTGCCCAAGCTCGGTCCCAAGCGCACCAAGCTGATCGCCGACGCGTGGGAGGAGCAGAAGGCGATCAAGGAGGTCATGGTCTTCCTCCAGGGCGTCGGCGTGTCGACGTCCCTGGCCGTGCGGATCTACAAGCAGTACCGCGACAAGGCGATCGAGGTCGTCCGCGAGGAGCCCTACCGGCTGGCCAACGACGTGTGGGGCATCGGGTTCCGCACCGCCGACCTGATCGCGAAGGCCGTCGGCATCCCGCACGACAGCCCGCAGCGGGTGAAGGCCGGGCTGCAGTTCACGCTGTCCGAGGCGACCAACGACGGCAACTGCTACCTGCCCGAGAACGAGCTCATCGGTGACGCGATCAAGATCCTCCAGGTCGACGCGGGCCTGGTGATCGAGTGCCTGGCCGAGCTGGTGGCGGAGGAGGGCGTGGTCCGCGAGGTCATGCCGGACGGCGAGCCGGGCATCTACCTGGTGGCGTTTTACCGGGCGGAGATCTCGTTGGCGAGCCAGCTGCTTCGGCTGCTCAGGACCGACGAGGAGCGGATGCCGGCGTTCCGGCAGGTCGACTGGGAGCGCGCGTTCGGGTGGCTCGGGGCGTCGCTGGAGGACAAGCAGCGCGACGCGGTCCGGTTGGCGTTGAGCCGGAAGGTGGCCGTGCTGACGGGTGGTCCGGGGTGCGGCAAGAGCTTCACCGTGCGGTCGATCGTGAAGCTGGCGGTGGCCAAGGGCGCGAAGGTGGTGCTGGCCGCGCCGACCGGCCGGGCGGCCAAGCGGCTGACCGAGCTGACCGGGCACGAGGCGCGCACCGTGCACCGGCTGCTGGAGCTCAAGCCCGGCGGTGACGCGGCCTACGACCGCGACCGGCCGCTCGACGCGGACCTGGTGGTCGTGGACGAGGCGTCGATGCTGGACCTGCTCCTGGCGAACAAGCTGGTCAAGGCCGTCGCGCCGGGCGCGCACCTGCTCCTGGTCGGCGACGTGGACCAGTTGCCGTCCGTCGGCGCGGGCGAGGTGCTGCGGGACGTGCTGTCCGCCGAGAGCCCCATCCCGAACGTCCGGCTCACGCACATCTTCCGGCAGGCGCAGCAGTCCGGCGTGGTGACCAACGCGCACCGGATCAACAACGGCGACTACCCCGTCGTGCAGGGGATGCCGGACTTCTTCCTGTTCCCGGTGGAGGAGGCGGAGGAGGCGGCGGCGCTGGTGGTCGACGTCGTCGCCAACCGCATCCCGCGCAAGTTCGGCCTCAAACCGCGCACGGACGTGCAGGTGCTCGCGCCGATGCACCGGGGCCCGGCGGGCGCGGGCGGGCTGAACGCGTTGCTGCAGGAGGCCCTGACACCGTCCAAACCGGACCTGCCGGAACGACGGTTCGGCGGCCGGGTGTTCCGGGTCGGCGACAAGGTCACCCAGATGCGCAACAACTACGACAAGAACGTCTTCAACGGCACGCTCGGCATCGTCACGGCGATCGACGTGGTGGAGCAGAAGCTGACCGTGCGGACCGACGAGGACGAGGACGTCGACTACGAGTTCGGCGAGCTGGACGAGCTGACCCACGCCTACGCCATGACGATCCACCGCTCGCAGGGCAGCGAGTACCCGTGCGTGGTCATCCCGATCACGACCAGCGCGTGGATGATGTTGCAGCGCAACCTGCTCTACACGGCGGTCACGCGGGCGAAGAAGCTGGTCGTGCTGGTCGGGTCGCGCAAGGCGATCGGGCAGGCGGTCCGCACGGTGGGCGCGGGTCGTCGGCACACGGCGCTGGACCACCGGCTGGCGCGGCTGGTGTGAGTCGGCCGGCCCGCCGCGGTGCAGGTGGGAGGCGAGGACCGCGCGGGTGGGCGGGTTCCCGCGCGGTCGGGCCGGGTCGTCAGCGCATCGGGAAGGCGATGTCGCAGACCTCGTCGTCGGGGCCGGCGGCGTCGAAGTCCGTGAAGTAGACCTCGCGGGGCGCGTCGTGGACCTCGAAGCCGTTCTCCTTGATCCACGCGGCGACGGCGTCGTAGGCCGACAGGACCTGCGGGAAGACCACCTGCGCCTTGGTCAGCCGCGCGTACGCCTCCCGGTGCGCGGGCTCCACCCGGGCGGCCGACCCGGTCGGCGGCTCGGCCGCGCCGATCGGCACGCACGACTCGACCGGGCCGTCGCTGTCGTCGTTCACCTCGCCGTGGTAGATCACGAACGTCGGGCCGGACACGCCGCCGAAGGCCTCGGCCGCCTGGTGCAGCCGTCCCAGCGAGTCGCCGATCCACGGCACCAGCGCCGGTTGCAGCACGTGCCGCTGCTCGGTCAAGACCACCTGTTCGGGTACTTCTCGCTGCTTGACCTCGTACATCTCCACCAAACCCCTTCCTCCGGACAACACGACGCGGAGGTGGGCGGCCAGGCCTCGCTGCACGGCCATCCGGTGCTCGACCTCGGCCCAGTACGCGGCGAGCAGGTCGGCGCGCTCGTCCTCGGGCGCGGCGACGATCCGGGCCACGACCGCGAGCGGCATGTCCAGCCTGCGCAGCAACGCCACCAGGCGGGCCGGGACGAGCTGGTCCTCCCGGTAGCGCCGGTAGCCGTTGCCCGCCTCGACCACGGCCGGCCGGAGCAGGCCCTGGCGTTCGTACAACCGCAGTGCCTTCACCGACAGCCGCGACCGGCGGGCGAACTCGCCGATCCCCAGTAGCCGTGCCACCGCCACATCCTCCATGGCGACGACCCTGCGGGCTGCCCCAAGGGACGAGTCAACGCACGCCGCCGACTACTGGCGGTAACCCTCCACGGTGCGGGGGTCGCGGGGCTCGGCGCCGTCCGGGTCCATGCCCGCCGCCCGGCGCGCGCGGCGTTGGCGCAGGAGGTCCCAGGTCTGGTCCAGGGCCACTTCGAGGTCGCGCAGCCGTCGGGCGTCGCCCTCGCTCAGGCCCTCGCCGATCCGCGATCCCTCCAACCGGTGCTCTTCCTCGACCAGTCGGGTGATCCGCTCGACCAGTTCTTCGTCCGTCACGACTCCTCCTCCATCCGGACCAAGCGCCGGGGTACCTCACCCGCTTCCGTCAAAACCCCTTGTCATCACGCTGAGCAATGGCCGATTGGCGGGTGTGCAAGGGGGTGGTCCGTCCCTCATCCTCCTGCTCAACCCTGCCTAGGAGGAACAACCGTGAAGTCGACCAGACGTTCACTGCTGACACTGGCCGTGGCCGGTGTCGCGGCGGCGGCGGTGGTCACCGGGGGCGTGCCCGGAACCGCCGGTCCCGCACCCGAGACCGTCGCCGTCCAAGCCGGTCCGACCTACGTCTACAAGGTCCACGCGCCGCTCGGCGCCGCCGCCCAGAACCTGCTCGGGCGCGGCTTCGACGTGCTGGAGGACCGTGACGGCGACTACCTGTTCGTGCTCGGTGACGCGAGCACCGGCGGCGGCCTGAAGCAGGCCGGTTTCACCGCCGTCATCGACGAGGTGCTGCCCGCGCCCGAGTGGCAGCCACCCGCGAAGAAGTCGCAGTCCCCGACGTTCGACGCCGCCGACATCAACGAGACCTACTACGGCGGCTACCGCACGATCAACGCCCACTGGTCGCACCTGGACCTGGTCGGGCAGCAGTACCCCGCGCTGACCACGCTGGTCGACTACGGCGACTCGTGGAAGAAGACGCAGGGCGCCGGCGGCTACGACCTGCGCGCCATCTGCATCACCAAGAAGAACGCGGGCGACTGCGCGCTGAACCCGTCCGCGCCGAAGCCCCGCTTCTTCGTGATGGGCCAGCTGCACGCCCGCGAGCTGACCACCGGTGACACGGCGTGGAAGTGGATCGACCACCTGACCACCGGTTACGGGGTCGACGCGGAGGTCACCGCGCTGCTGGACACGACCGAGGTGTGGGTCGTGCCGATCGCGAACCCGGACGGCGTGAACATCGTGCAGCAGGGCGGCAACTCGCCGCGCTACCAGCGCAAGAACGCCAACACCACGAACGGGTCGAACTGCTCCGGCACGTCGTCGTCGCAGATCGGCATCGACCTCAACCGCAACACCGACTCGCACTGGGGCGGCGCGGGCACGTCGTCCAACCCGTGCGACCAGACGTACAAGGGGCCGTCGGCGAACTCCGAGGTCGAGACGAGGGCGTTGCAGGCGCTGTGGCGCAACCTCTACCGCGACCGCCGCGGCACCGGCACCACCGACGCCGCGCCCGCCGACACGACCGGTGTCGTGATCTCCATGCACAGCTACTCGAACCTGGTGCTGTTCCCGTGGGGCTGGACGACGCAGTACAAGACGGGCAACGACGCGCCGATGCGGGCCATGGCGAAGGACATGGCGACGTTGGCCGGCGGGTGGCAGTACGGGCAGCCGGGCGAGGTGCTCTACAACGCGGCCGGCGCGACGGACGACTGGGTGTACGACGACCTGGGCGTGGCGTCGTTCGTGTGGGAGATCGGGCCGTCGTCGGGGTCGTGCTCCGGGTTCTTCCCGACGTACTCCTGCCAGGCGTCGACGTTCTGGCCGAAGACGAAGCCGATGCTGATGTACGCGGCCAAGAAGGCGGCCAACCCCTACGGCGGTGGCGGCAACCCGCCGGTCGGGTGCGCCAAGTCGACCAACGACGCCGACGTCGCCATCCCGGACAACGGGGCGGCGGTCACCAGCACGATCACCATCGCCGGCTGCGAGGGCACCGCTTCGGCGACGTCGCAGGTGGAGGTGCACATCGTGCACACCTACCGGGGTGACCTGGTGATCGACCTGGTCGCGCCGGACGGCACGGCGTACCGCCTGAAGGCGTCGAACAACGACTCGGGCGACAACATCGACACCACGTACACCGCGAACGTCTCGTCGGAGGCGCGCAACGGCGCGTGGCAGCTCCGAGTCCAGGACGTGTACTCGGCCGACACCGGGTACATCAACTCGTGGAGCCTGACCGTCTAGTCACCGGTCCGGGGCCCGCTTGCTTCCGGCACGCGGGCCCCGTCACGGCCCGGGCTCGGGCGCGCTCAGCGCCTCCCGCAGCGCGTCCTTGATGTACCGATCGGCTTTGGCCAGGAGGAAGTCGTGCAGGTGAGCGGGGGGAAGCCCGTCCGCGACCGCTCCCCTGGGGTAGGAGTGCAACGGTTTGCCGCCGACGTCGATCGTCTCCGTGCCCCGGCGCCCGCCGGACATCCAGTCCAGTTCGAGCCGCCACCGCACCTCGCCCGCCGAGCTGCGGCCCACGACGGAGAACCTCTCGGGGTCACCGGCCGTGACGGTGAACGGGAACTTCCCGCTCCACCCGCCACACGGCTCGACCTCGAGCTTCCGGCCGGGGGCGAGGACCACCTGGAAGTCACGCGTGTGCATCCGTGTCGACGCGAGGACGGGATCGACCTTCGGCACCGCGTACGCGGTACGTGGCTCCCTGTCGGTCCCCACGACCGCCCGCAGCGCCAGGAGGATGACCGCCTGGGACCCTCGCCCTTCGACGTAGAACAGGAGCTCGTCGTCCACGTTGAGTAGCCGTGGGCGCTTCCCGTCCAGGACGACGAGGTCGTACTCGTCGGCCCAAAGGCGTGGAGAGTCGTGGAAGGCGGTGATGATCAGCGGTGTTCCGATCGCCGCGACGTCCTGGGGGACGTTGATGGTGACATCACCGTGGATCGCTCCCGCCTGGATCACGTGCCCTGCCGCACCCGAGAGGTGGTTGGCCACCCCCTGAGCCTGAACCCCGTCCGGCTCGTCGGTCCTGTCGTCCACGTCGCGCCTCCCCTCCCGAGAATTCATTCAACCGCGTTGGGGCGGGGAACGGCGAAGGGCCCTGCGGGGGAGACGCCCGCAGGGCCCTTCGGGTGGTGCAGGGTGCTTACTTCAGGCCGTTGCCCATCGCGGTGATGAGCTCGCCGTTGGCCGTGTCACCGTCGAGCGCCCAGAAGAACGCGCCGCCGAGGCCCTGGTTCTTGGTGTAGGTCATCTTGCCGCCGATGGTGGCCGGGGTGTCGTAGCTCCACCACTGGTCGCCGCAGTGCGCGTACGCCGTGCCCGCGACGGTGCCGTTGGCCGGGCACTTGGTCTTGAGGACCTTGTAGTCCTCGATGCCCGCCTCGTAGGTGCCCGGCGCCGCGCCGGTCGCCGTGCCGCCCGGGGCGGACTGGGTGACGCCGGACCAGCCGCGGCCGTAGAAGCCGATGCCCAGCAGCAGCTTGGCCGCCGGCACGCCCTTGCTCTTCAGCTTCTGGATCGCCGCGTCGGAGTTGAAGCCCGCCTGCGGGATGCCGGTGTAGGACGTCAACGGCGAGTGCGGAGCCGTCGGGCCCTTGGCGTTGAACGCGCCGAAGTAGTCGTAGGTCATGACGTTGTACCAGTCGAGGTACTGCGCCGCGCCGCCGTAGTCCGCGGCGTCGATCTTGCCGCCGTTGGACCCGTCCGCCGTGATGGCGGCGGTGACGAGGTAGTTGGCGCCGAAGCGGGTGCGCAGGGCCTGGGAGACCGTCTTCATCGAGCTGAAGCCGGAGGTGTCGCAGGTCAGGCCGCAGGCGTTCGGGTACTCCCAGTCGATGTCGATGCCGTCGAACACGTCCGCCCAGCGCGGGTCCTCGACCAGCCGGTGGCACGACTCGGCGAACGCGGCCGGGTTCTGCGCCGCCTGGCCGAAGCCGCCGGACCAGGTCCAACCGCCGAACGACCACAGCACCTTGATGTGCGGGTACATCTTCTTCAGCTTGCGCAGCTGGTTGAACGAACCGCGCAGGGCGCCGGTGTCCCACGTGTCGGCGACGCCGTCGACGGAGTTCGCCGCGGTGTAGGCCATGTCGTAGTCGGCGTAGGCGTCACCGATGGTGCACTGGCCGTTCTGCACGTTGCCGAACGCGTAGTTGATGTGCGTCAGCTTCGCGGCCGAGCCGGAGGTGTGGATGTTCTTCACGAAGTACTGGCGGCCGTAGACGCCCCACTGGGTGAAGTAGCCCAGGTTCTTCCGCGAGCCGACCGGCGGGTTCGACGTGGTCGTCGTCGGGCCCGTGGTGGTGGTGGTCGTCGTGGTCGTAGTAGTCGTGGTGGTGGTCGTGGTCGTCGTCGGGTTGGTCCCGCCGGCGTCGCACGACGCGCCGTTCAGCTTGCAGTTGGCCGGCCCGCTGAACGTGCCGGAGTAGGTCACGTTGAAGCCGAAGCTCACCGTGCCGCCGACGCCCACGCTGCCGTTCCACGTGTTCTTCACGGTCACGTGCTGGCCGCTGACGGTGTGCGAGCCGTCCCACAGGGAGCTGACCCGGTGGCCGGTGGGCAGGTCGAACTCGACCGTCCACGACGTCAGGGCCGCCGTGGAGCCGTTGCGGATCGTGTACTTGCCCTCGTAGCCGGTGCCCCAGTCCGAGCCCTTGCTGAAGGTGGCCGAGACGCCGCCCGCACCGCTGGCCGCGGGCGCGACGACCAGCCCCACCACCAACGTGGCGACCGCCACGAACAACGCTGTGACATGCCATCGGATCTTGGACATCGTGCTCCTTGTCAGGAAAGGAGTGCAGGGTTGACCCACGATGTGGTTCAGACCACTTCACGGTCAAGGTCTAGACCATTGGCGTCACTCGAACGGACTAGTGGTAACCCGTTCGGAACCGGTTCCGAAGACGCCCGACCACTAAGGGTGGACGAGCCTAAAGTCTGATGCGCTCCCAGACCAGGGACCGACGTGGGAACCCCGCCGGACGGCCAGACTCGAACCCGCCGAAGGGGTCGGCGACGTGACTGAGGGAGGAACGCGTTGACGGGCAAGAGGGGTATCGCGTTAGCCGCCGTCGTGGGGTTGGCGGTCGTGGGGATCGGGGGGACGGCGGTGGCCGAGCCGGCCGACCGGGGGAGCCGGATCGACCGGCAGGTCGTGCAGCGGGCGTTGGACGCCATGGCGCGCACCGGGGGCCAGGGCGTCCAGGTCCGCGTCAGCGACGGGCGGCACGAGTTCACCGCCCGCGCCGGCACGGCGGAGGTCGACTCGCCGCGCCCGGTGCCGACCGACGGCCGGTTCCGGGTCGGCAGCATCACCAAGACGTTCGTGTCGACCGTCGTGCTCCAGCTGGTCGGCGAGGGCGAGATCGAGCTCGACGCGCCGGTGCACCGGTACCTGCCCGGCCTGCTGCCGGACGGTGACCGGATCACCGTGCGGCACCTGCTGCAGCACACCAGCGGGCTCTACAACTACACGTCCGCGCTGCCGCCCGGCCCGGACGGCGCGCTGGCCATCCGGTACAAGACGTGGACGCCCGCGGAGCTGCTCGCGATGTCGACGTCGCGGCCGCTGGACTTCCAGCCCGGCACGAGCTGGAAGTACTCGAACACCAACTACGTCGTCGCCGGGATGCTGGTGGAGAAGGTCACCGGCCGGCCGTACGGGGTGGCGGTGCAGCAGCGCGTGCTTCGTCCGCTGGGCCTGCGGTCGACGTACGTGCCGGGCAACCGCACCGACATCCCCGGCCCGCACGCCCACGGCTACATCAGGGCAGGCGGGCAGGTCGTCGACATCACCGAGTTCAACCCGTCGGTGGCGTACGCCGCGGGCGAGATGATCTCCACGACGGCCGACCTCGACCGGTTCCTGGACGCGCTGCTGGACGGCCGCCTGCTCCGGCCGGCGCAGCAGCGGGAGCTGACCGCGACGCTGCCGATCGCCGGCGGCTACGCGTTGGGCATCGAGAAGACCGACCTGGACTGCGGCGTGGCGGTCTGGGGCCACGGCGGCGGCATCCCGGGCTACAACAGCCTGGTGATCAGCACGGCGGACACGAAGACCCGCATGACGGCCTCGCTGACCTCCGCGCCGGACCCGGGCCAGATCGAGGGTTACGACGAGCTGCTGAACGAGGTGTTCTGCTGACGCGGTGAGGCGGTGGGGCGTCCGGTCGGGCGCCCCACCGCCCGGCGGGCTCAGTCCCGCCACTGCTGCGCGGGCGCGACGCCCGGCAGCGGCTTGCCGATGAGGGCCACCGGGATGAAGAAGCAGATCTGGCCGATCGCCATGGTCAACGTGGCCAGCGCCTTGTCGTCGTAGTGCGCGGACGCCAGGGCGTACAGGTCGTCGGTGACGCGCTCGCCGTGCGGGTTGGGGGTGAGCACCGCCTCGACGAGGGCCAGCGCGGCCCGTTCGGCGGCGGTGAAGTGGGGCGCGTCCGGCCAGGACGCGACGGCGGTGATGCGCTCTTCCGACACACCCGCCTTGCGGAGGTTGCCGGTGTGCAGGGTGGTCAGGTAGGTGTTGCCGACGAGCTGCCCCGCGCGCAGGTGCACCAGGCTGATGGTGGTCGGCGGGACCGAGCCGTTGCCGACGGCCTGGAACATGATCTTGGCGAGCTCCCCGAGCTCGGGGACGAGCACGGCGGGGTTCGGCAGACGGGACTGGAGCGAGTCCTGGATGGCGGTCATCGTGGAGGTGTCCTCTCGGATTTCGTCGTCTTCACCGCACTGACGCGTCGCGAGGCGCGGACGTGACCGCGCGGTGGACGGCGGCGGCCAGCCGGTCGTGCTCGGGGTAGGACCAGTCGAAGGCGAAGCGGCGGCGGGTGTAGCCGAAGGCGATGCCGCCGAGGGGGTCGGCGAACGACTCCGCGCCCGCGGACCCGTTGTGGCCGAACGCCTTCGCGCTCAGGAACGGGTAGCGCAGGCCCTTCGCCTGGAACCCGAGGGCGTACTGCCCCGCCTCGCCGGTGACGAGGTCGCGACCCGTGGAGTGGAGCATGGCGAACTCGTCGAGCGTGTCGGGCTCGAGCAACGGCGCGCGACCGTCCAGGCCGAACACCGCCGCGGCGTACATCCCGGCCAACGCGCGGGCGTTGCCGACGCCGCCGGCGGACGCCTGGCCGAGCGCGCGCACCCGCCGGGTGTTGAGGAACGCCACCTGGTCCAGCGGCGGGGTGGAGTTCAGGCCGTAGCCGATGCCGGTGATGCTGTGCGGTCCCGGGACGTCCGCCCAGAACGCGGCCAGCTCCGCCGGGCTCGCCGATCCCGGCCGCACCTCCCGGAACCGGTCCTCCAGCGCCTCCGGCAGCCCCAGGTGCAGGTCCAGCCCGTGGGGCGCCCGCACCCGCTCCTCGAACCACGCCTGGAGCGACCGGCCCGTGGCCCGGCGGACGACCTCGCCCACGATCGCGAACGTCACGAACCCGCCGTAGCCGTAGGCCGAGCCGGGCCGCCAGTACGGCCGCTGCCCGGCCAGCCGCCGGGCGATCACCTCGTCGTCCGCGAGCTCCTCGGCGGTGAGGCCGCCGTCGACGCCGATCACGCCGGAACGGTGGGTGAGCACGTCCCGCAGCGTGATCCGGCCCTTGCCCGCGGCGGCGAACTCCGGCCAGTGGTGCGCGACGGGCCGGTCCAGCTCCAGCGCGCCGTCCTGCACGAGCAGCGCCACCGCCAACGTCGCGGCGCCCTTGGTCGCGGAGTAGACGCCGGTCAGGGTGTCGCCGGTCACCGCGTCGCCGGTCCCTTGGTCCCCGCTGCTGCCGTCGCCGGACCACAGGTCCACCACCAGGCGACCGTGCGCGTAGACCGCCAACTGGGCGCCGGCCCCGGGGTCGACCGCGTCGGCGAACTCCTCGCGCACGCCCTCGAAACCCTCGGCTACCGTGCCTCGTACCTCGATGTCCCTCATCGTCCGGTCCGCTCCGATCGTCGTGTCACCGCTG
Organism: Actinosynnema sp. NPDC049800; assembly: GCF_040656635.1. Taxonomy (NCBI): domain Bacteria; kingdom Bacillati; phylum Actinomycetota; class Actinomycetes; order Pseudonocardiales; family Pseudonocardiaceae; genus Actinosynnema; species Actinosynnema sp. NPDC049800. The sequence goes on from NZ_JBFAMT010000039.1 coordinate 79,846, forward strand.
GTGTCGCGGCCATGACGCGGCGGTGGCCGGGAACGTGACCGGACCGCGCCGGTCACATCGCGGGCGTCCCGTTCGTCATCGGTTCGACCGCCGACCCGAGAGGTGACCATGAACGACAGCGACTTCCTGGCCCGGCGCTTCGAGGAGCACCGCGGGCACCTGAAAGCGGTGGCCTACCGGATGCTCGGCTCGCTGACCGAGGCCGACGACGCCGTCCAGGAGGCCTGGCTGCGGCTGGCCCGCTCCGAGGCCGAGGACATCGACAACCTCGGCGGCTGGCTCACCACGGTCGTCGGCCGGGTCTGCCTCGACCTGCTGCGCTCACGCCGGCAGCGCCGGGAGGACCCGCTCGACGACCGCCTGCCCGACCCGGTCGTCACCGACGAGGTCGCCGACCCCGAGCACCAGGTGCTGGTGGCCGACTCGGTGGGCCTGGCGCTGCTGGTGGTGCTGGAATCGCTCAACCCCGCCGAACGGCTGGCGTTCGTCCTGCACGACCTGTTCGGCCTGCCGTTCGAGGAGATCGCCCCGATCCTGGACCGCACGCCGGTCGCGGCCAGGAAGCTGGCCAGCCGGGCCCGGCAGCGCGTCCAGGGCGCGGCGCCCGCGCCGGACCCCGACCCGGCCGCCCAACGCCGCGTCGTCGACGCCTTCCTCACCGCCGCGCGCGGCGGGGACCTCACGGCCCTGCTCGCCGTCCTGGACCCCGACGTCACCCTGCGCGCGGACGGCGGCAAGGCGCTCGCCGGCATGCGGGTCCTGCACGGCGCCGAGGCCGTCGCCGGGCAGCTCGACACGTTCCACCGCATGGCCACCCTCGCGACCGCGCGTCCCGCGCTGGTCAACGGCTCGGCCGGGCTGGTCAACACCATCGACGGCGAGCTGTTCTCGATCATGGGCTTCACCGTGGCCGACGGGCGGATCGTCGAGATCGACATCCTGTCCGACCCCGACCGGCTGGCCGGCTTCGACCTCGACGGCGTCCTCGGCACGGACCCCGACGGCACGGACCCGGACGGCACGGACCCCGACGGCACGGGGAAGTGACGCCCGACGGCCCGTCCGGGGGCAGGACGGGCCGTCGGGTGGGGAAGAGCGCGGCGACCGGGCGGCGCCGCCGCGCCCTGGTCTACCCGGTGGTGGCCAGGAACTTCTCCACCTGCTCCACGACGAACGCGTGGTCCTCGGCCTGGGGCAGGCCGGACACGCCGACGGTGCCGACCAGGCCGACACCGGCCACGTTCACCGGGAACACGCCGCCGTGCGCGGCGTAGCGGTCGGGGTCGAGGCGTGAGTCCGCTTCGAACGTCTTGCCGCTCGCCCGGAAGGCCTCGCCGACCCGGTAGGAGCTCTGCCCGTAGCGGTCCACCACGCGGCTCTTGCGGTCGATCCACTCGTCGTTGTCCGCCGACGTGCCCGCCAGCGCCGCGTGGAACAGGCGCTGCTGCCCCCGGCGCACCGAGATCGTCACCGGCAGCGACCGCTCCCGCGCGGCGGCCAGCAGGAACGCGCCCAGCGCCAGCGCCACGTCGTTGTCGAACGACGTGAACACCAGTCGCGACTCCTGCTCGGCCAACGTCTCCAGCAAGCTCACAGCGACACCACCTGTCCGGTCCGGGCGGAGGCGAACGCCGCCTCGATGACGTCCAGCGCGCGCACGGCGGACTCCGGCTCGACCGGCAGCGGGCCGCCGTCGGTCAGCGCGGCCACCAGCAGCCGGTAGAACTCGGAGTAGGCGCCGGGCAGGCCGACGACCTCCTCCGCGTCGTCCAGCACGCCCAACCGGCCATTTGTCGACAAATCTTCAAACGGCTTGCCGGCGTCCAGGGCGTCCTCCTGGCGGTCGAGGCCGTGCGAGACGTACGCGCCCGCCGAGCCCAGCACGCGGAACCGCGGCCCGTGGTCCGGCGCGGCGGAACTGGCCCAAAGGTGTGAACGCACCCCGTTCGCGTGCGTCAACGCCACGAACACGTCGTCGTCCACCTCGACGCCCGGCCGCCGCAGGTCCACTTCCGCGTACACGGTCGACACCGGGCCGAACAGCTCCAACGCCTGGTCGACCAGGTGCGCGCCCAGGTCGTACAGCAGCCCGCCCGCCTCCTCGGGCGCGCCGAGCTCGCGCCAGTTGTCCCACACCTCCGGCACCCACCGCTCGAACCGCGACTCGAACCGCGTCACCGCGCCCAGCGCGCCCTCGGCCAGCAGCGACCGGAGCGTGCGGAAGTCGCTGTCCCACCGCCGGTTCTGGAACACCGTCACCGGCACGTCCCGGTCCCGCGCCGCCTGGAGCACCAGGCGCGCGTCCGCCGAGGTCGGCGCGAACGGCTTGTCCACCACGACCGGGATGCCTGCCTCGATCGCCGCCATCGCCAGCGGCACGTGGGTGCGGTTCGGGGTGGCGACCACGACCAGGTCCAGGTCGAGCGCGAACAGCTCCTCCACCGTGCCCGGCAGCGCGACGCCGGGGTGGGTGGCCTCGGCGTGCGCCCGGCGGGTGGCGTCCGAGGTGACGACGGCGCTCAGCTCCAGGCCGGGCGTCGCCGCGATGAGCGGTGCGTGGAACACGCGGCCGGCGATGCCGTAGCCGAGCAGTCCGGTGCGGAGAGACATGGCAGTGATTAAAGCAACGGCGTGTAGTAAACGCCAGGTGCGATGATGGACCCGTGGCCAACTTGCGCTTCCTGCGGGGGTACAACGACGCGGTGGTGCTCGGCTTGGCCAGATCCGGCGCGGTGACCAGGGTCGAGCTGGCCGACCGCAGCGGGCTCACGCCGCAGGCGGTGTCCAAGGTGGTGAGCAGGCTCATCGACGACGGCCTGCTGGTCGAGTCCGGCACGCGCAACGTGGGCGTCGGCAAGCCGCGCACCCTGCTCAAGCTCGTCGCCGACAGCAGGCTCGCGCTCGGCGCGCAGGTCGAGCGCGACGAGCTGCGCGTCGTGCTGACCGACCTCGCGGGCACCGTGCTCGACCGCGCGGTCGCGCCGCTGCCGCGCGACTTCGACCCGCCGACGTTCGTGGCGGAACTGCACCGGCTGGTCGACGGCCTGCGCAGCGAACGGCTCCTCGGGGTGGGCATCGGGTTCGTCGGCCCGCTGGACCACCGCACGGGCGTGGTGCACTACCCGACCGGCCTGTCCGAGTGGCAGGACGTGCCGCTGCGCGCGTTGGCCGAACGGCGGCTCGGCCTGCCGGTCGTGCTCGACAAGGACACCAACACGGCGGTCGTGGCCGAGGCGTGGCGGCGCGGCGAGGAGCTGCGGGACGCGGTGCTCGTGCTCGTCGGCACGGGTCTGGGCATCGGCATGCTGCTCGACGGCCGCGTGCACCGGGGCGTGCGCACCAACGCGGGGGAGTACGGGCACACCACCATCCAGCTCGACGGCCCGCCGTGCGTGTGCGGGCGCAGCGGGTGCATCGAGGCGCTGCACAACCTCGCCGCCGCCCGGGGCGACCTGGTCGAGGCCACGTCCGTGGTCGGCGTCGCGGTGGCGGACCTGGTGCAGCTGCTCGACATCGACCACGTGGTGCTGGCCGGTCGCGCGGTGCTCGCCGAACCCGCCGCCTACCTGGACGGCGTGCGCGCCAGGCTGCCCAAGGACGAGTGGCTGCCGGTGGACGTGTCGATCACCCCGTTGGGTGAAGACGTGGTCGCGGCGGGGGCGGCGATGCTCCTGCTGAGCGAGTTCTACGGCCGTCCTCGCTGACCAGAGCCGGCCGGATTTGGACATGCCCTGCTCACGGGCACCCGTGCGGGTGATTCACTGTGCGGCATGTATGCGCTCCGGTACGCCGTCGGCACCGACCCCGGCCTGCGCCGTGAAGCGAACGAGGACTCCGTGTACTTCAGCGAACGCCTGTTCGCCGTCGCCGACGGCATGGGCGGGCACGCGTACGGCGAAGTGGCGAGTTCGATCGCGGTGGCGGTGCTGGCCGACCTCGACGTGGACGCCGACGACCCACTCGGCGAGCTGGCCGGCGCGGCGCGGGAGATCGCGATCCGGCTGACCGACCTGGCCGAGGAGAACTTCGACATGCGCGGCATGGGCACCACGCTCACCGCGCTGCTGTGGGACGGCGAGCGCTTCGCGGTCGGGCACATCGGCGACTCGCGCTGCTACGTCGTCCGCGAGGGCGAGCTGACCCAGGTCACCCGCGACCACACCATGGTCCAGGCGCTGGTGGACGACGGGCGGATGGCCGCCGAGCAGGCCGCCGAGCACCCCGGCCGGTCCATGCTCATGCGCGCGTTGCAGGCGGGCAGCGCGCACGACCCGGACCTGTTCTTCCAGGACGTCGAGGCGGGCGACCGGTACCTGATCTGCTCGGACGGGCTGTCGGACGTGGTGGGCCCGGCGCGGATCGCCGAGCTGCTGGCCGCGTCCGCGGACGGTGACGAGGCCGTGCGGACGCTGATCGAGGCGGCCAACGCGGGCGGCGGGCCGGACAACATCACCTGCGTCGTGGTGGACGTGCTGCCGGCGGGCAACTCGTCGTGGCTGCCGAAGTGGCTGACGCGCTAGCGCCTGTTTCACAAGTCTCGTTCGATGAGAGTCGCGCCTGAGGTGGTTCCCGGCGGTGCGGCCGAATGGGCCGCATACCGCTGTTGTATGT
>NZ_JBFAMT010000040.1:0-84435 GCF_040656635.1 Actinosynnema sp. NPDC049800
ACCGACTCCTGGCGCGCCTCCGGCACCCCCCTGCTCTTCGACGGCTCCGGCAACAAGAAAGCCGCCTACACCTCGGTCCTCAACGCCCTCAACGCCGCGAGCCCGACCGGCCCCACCACGACCACGACGACCAACCCGACCGGTCCGACCACGACCACCCCGCAGAACCCCGGCGGCTGCACCGCGACCTACTCCGAGGGCCAGAAGTGGAGCGACCGCTTCAACGGCCAGGTCACCGTCTCGGGCACCGACAACTGGGTCGTCACGGTCACCGTGAGCTCGCCCCAGCGGATCATCGCCACCTGGAACACCAGTCCCACCTGGGAAACGGCCAACGTCATGACCGCGCGCCCCAACGGCAACGGCAACACGTTCGGCTTCACCATCCAGCACGGCGGCAACTGGAGCTGGCCCAGCCTCACCTGCCGGGTCGGCTGACCCGCCGCGGGAGGGCCTGATCACCACAGGCCCTCCCGCACCCACCCTCACGACACCAAGCCGCCGCCCCGCAGTGGAAGGAGCAATGCCTTGCTCAGGAACGATTCCCGTGCGCCGCGGTCAGCCGCGCTGGTGGCCGCCGTGGCGCTCGTCGCGACGACCGGCGGCTTGATCGGAGCGCAGTCCGCGTCGGCCGCCACCGGTTGCCGGGTCGACTACTCGGTCGGCTCGCAGTGGCCGGGTGGCTTCACCGCCACCGTGGCCGTGACGAACCTCGGCGACCCGGTGAACGGGTGGCGGCTGTCGTGGGCGTTCCCCGGTGACGAGCGGATCACGCAGTCGTGGAACGGCACGCACACCCAGTCCGGCGCGCAGGTCACCGCCGCCAACGCGGCGTGGAACGGCGGCATCGCCACCGGCGCGACGGTGTCGTTCGGCTTCAACGCCACGTCCGGCTCCCGGCCGACGTCGCCGGCGGCGTTCACCCTCAACGGCACCGTGTGCACCGGCTCGACCACGACAACCACCACCACGTCTACGACTACGACTACGACCACAACCACGACGCCTCAGCCGAGCCGACCCATGATCGAGAACAACTTCTCCGTCACCAGGGAAGGCGCCTACGGCGACCGCCGCTTCACGGTGTTCCGCCCGTCGAACCCCGAGGCGGTCGGCCGCCCGCTCCCCGTGCTGGCCTTCGGGAACGGCGCGTGCGCGCACACGGACAACAGCGAGGTCACGCGGATCCTGACGTTCGTCGCGTCGAAGGGGTTCGTCGTGGTGGACACCGGCTCGGTCGACGGCTCGCCCAACGGCGTGCCCAGCGGGTCGCCCATCCCCTCCCTGCTGACGGACGCCATCACGTGGGCCGAGCGGGAGCAGGGCCGCTCCGGAGCGCCACTGCGCGGACGGCTCGACCTGACCGGGGTCGCCACGGCCGGCCACTCGTGCGGCGGCCTGGAAGCCATGGTCGCCGCCCAGGACCGCCGCGTGTCCGGTGTCGTGTCGTTGAACAGCGGGTTCTTCGCCGACGGCTCCTTCGGCTACCCGCGCTCCGAGGTCGGCAAGCTGCACACGCCCGCCCTGTTCATGGACGGCGGCTCCTCCGACATCGCCTACGCCAACAACCAGGCCACCTACGACCTGGCCACCGTCCCCGCCGTGCTGGCCCGCCACCCGCAGGCCGGGCACACCGGGTTCATCACCGGCAGCCAGCTGACCGACGGCATGACGACGGTGGTGCAGTTCCTGGACATGGTGCTCAACGACAACGAGACCGCCCGCGCCTACATCCTCAGCCCGTCCGGGCTCGCCGCCAAGGCTCCCTGGGTGGTGACCACGAAGAACTTCTGATCGCCGCACGAGGGGTGCGGTCCGGTCGGCCGCGTCGCAGGTGACGCGGCCGACCGGACCGGCGCGATCAGAAGCCCGCCACCCACGATGGTCACGTCGGCGTCCACGCGCTCTGCCGCACTCGGTGCACGGCGTGCGGCGGGTCGTGGTCAACGCTGGAGCGCGGCAAGGGTGAACTGCTCCGGGTAGGGCGAGAGCTCCACGGCCCGCGCGGCGGTGATCGTCCCGGCCGCCACCGCCCGGCACAGCTCGGCGACCCGGGACAGCTCCGCGCGCTGGGCCCGGACGAAGTCGCGGTCCACCGGGTCGCCGTGACCGGGCACGACGATCGGCGCGTCGAGCGACAGGATGCCGTCCAGCGCGGCCGGCCAGCCCTGGGGGTGTGCGTCGCCGAACTGCGGCGGTGCGCCGTGCTCCACGAGGTCCCCCGCGTACACCACTCCGGCGTCGGGGACGTGCGCCACCAGGTCGTGGTCGGAGTGCGCCGGTCCGAAGTGGACCAACTCGACCCGGCGCCCGCCGAGGTCGACTTCGGCGCGTGCGTCGACCAGCCGGTCCGGCAGCACCAGTCGCACGGCGGCGATGCGATCCGCGACCTCGACCTCGCCCCGTTCCCGGTAGTGCCGCTCCCACTTCTCGCGCTGCCGCGCCCCGGTGGCGACCAGGTCGGCGTGGCACCGCCGGTGCGCCCACACCTCGCACGGGCGGAAGACCTCGGTGCCGAAGCTGTGGTCGAAGTGGGAGTGCGTCAGCACCACGTGCCACGGCAACGGGGTCACCTCGCGGACCGCCCGAGCCAGTTCCGCGCCCTGACCCGCGTCACCCCCGGTGTCGACCACCAGGCACCGCTCGTCACCCACCACGAGCCCGACCGACAGGTCGAGCTCCTCGTACCGCCGCACCAGCACACCGTCGGCGACCTCGATCCACAACGCCACGGGCGGATCCAACCACGCGACCGAGGCTCCGCCGAATTTACAACGTTGGAAACTGCCGCCGGGGCTGCTACGTTCGGCAGTGGTCCGCTGTCGCGCGAACGGTCGGGGGTGAACGCGCCCCGGTCGCCGCACCCGCTCCGCCCTGCCCGGAAGAGGTGGTCATGACCGGCGCCCGTGAGCCCGACGACCTGGTCGGGGAGCTGCACTCGGACGGCATCGTCGCGTTGCGCGGCGCGTTCGCGCCCGACTGGGCCGATCGCCTCCGCGAGGACGTCGAGGTGTTGTTCCGGGAAGCGCTCGAACGCCCGGACGGCGCGATCGGGCGCGGGCCGAACCGCTACTACGTCGAGATCCACCCCGAGCGGATCAGGGGGTTCCTCGACCTGGTGACCCACCCGTGGGTGGTCGGCCTCGCGCGGGCCGTGCTGGGACCGGACTACCAGGTCGTGGAGACCGGTTTCGACGTGCCGCTGCCCGGCGCGGTCGCCCAGCCGTGGCACCGGGACTTCCCCGCCCCCGACGAGACCGTGCGGGACCGTCGCCTCACCTCGCTGGCGGTCAACGTCACGACGGTCGACACGACCCCCGAGATGGGGCCGTTCGAGATCGCGCCCGGCACGCAGTGGGACGACGGCGCCGACTTCGAGCACGGGATGTTCCCGCCGAAGTCGCACTACCCGCGCTACGAGGGTCTGGCCCAGCGGAAGATGCCCCGGCGGGGCGACATCTCCGCCCGTTCCGCGTTGACGATCCACCGCGGCACGCCCAACCGGTCGGCCACGGCACGGCCCGTGCTGGTCCTCGGCCTGGCCGCGGCGGGCGTCGGGAACGACCGCAACGACCTGGTGGTCAGCCGCGCCTTCCACGAGCGGTTGCCCGAAGAGGTCCGCGCGCACCTCGGGTGCCGGGTCGTCGACCGGCTCGAACCGCTGGTGCAGAAGCACACGATCGAGGGCCTCGTGATGGGTGCGGCCGACTAGCCACCGGCTCCCGTGCCCAGGTGGCAGGTCGGCCTCCCCGCGCACCAGCCGCGTCCCCGCGCACCAGTCGCCTCCCCGCGCACCGGCCGCCTCCCTGCACCGCCGGTCCGCGACTGCCTCCTCGGGCGCGATCACGGCGGCCCCAGGCGCCTCACCCCATCCCTGCGACCCGGAGTTGCCACGATGACCGCACTTCCGATCAAGCTCGCCACCACCGCCCTGACCGCGCTGCTCACAGGCGCCCTCACCACGGTCGCACCCGCGGCCGCCGCGGCCCCCGCGCCGGACCACCCGACCGCCGTGGCCGGCAACCCGTTCGCCGACGGCTGGTACGCCGACCCGGACACGATCGTCCACGGCGACACCTACTGGGTGTACCCCACGACGTCGAAGCCCTACGCCGAGCAGACCTACCTCGACGCGTTCTCCTCCACCGACCTCGTGCGCTGGACGAAGCACCGCAACGTGCTGACCACCGCCGACGTCTCCTGGGCCGAGTACGCGCTGTGGGCGCCGGCGCCGATCACCCGCAACGGCCGGTACTACCTGTACTTCGCCGCCAACGACATCCAGGGCGACTCGGCGCTGGGCGGCATCGGGGTGGCCGTCGCCGACCACCCGGCGGGTCCCTACCGCGACGCGATCGGCCGGCCGCTGATCGGGAAGTTCCACCACGGAGCGCAGCCCATCGACCAGGACGTCTTCATCGACGACGACGGTCAGGCCTACCTGTACTACGGGGGTTGGGGTCACGCCAACGTCGTGAAGCTCAACCCCGACATGGTCAGCCTCGGCACGTTCGCCGACGGCAGCACCTACAAGGAGATCACGCCGGCGGGTTACGTCGAGGGTCCGCAGATGTTCAAGCGAGCCGGGAAGTACTACCTGATGTGGTCCGAAGGCGGGTGGACCGGTCCGGACTACTCGGTGTCCTACGCGATCGCCGACTCGCCCACCGGCCCGTTCACCAGGCTGGACAAGGTGCTCGCCCAGGATCCCGCGGTCGCGCGCGGCTCGGGCCACAACTCGGTGGTGAACGTGCCCGGCACCGACATCTGGTACATCGTCTACCACCGCCGACCGCTGAGCGAGACCGACGGCAACCACCGCCAGCTCGCCTACGACCGCATGCACTTCAACGCCGACGGCACGATCCGGCGCGTGACGATGAAGGTCCAGGACAACTTCGCCGACGACAACTCCTACGGCTGGAAGACCTACGGCGGCTCGTGGACCGTCCCGGGTGGACGGTTGCGGGCGGCCGGCTCCGCCGGCGGCAAGGCGTTGCTGGACACGAACTTCGGCGACTTCACCCAGGACACCGACGTGACGATCACGTCCGGCGGTGGTGACGCCGGGCTGGTGTTCCGGGCGAGCAGGCCGGCGGTCGGCGTCGACGGCTACGCCGGCTACTACGCGGGCATCTCCCCCGCCGGGCGGGTCGTGCTGGGCCGGGCCGACAACTCGTGGACCCCGCTGGGCGCCGCGCCGCTGGCGGTGAGCGTCGGCTCCACCCACCGCCTGCGGGTCACCGCGGTCGGCACGTCGATCAAGGTGTACGTCGACGACCTGGCCACGCCGAAGATCAGCGTCACGGACGCGACGTTCGCCTCCGGCGGCAACGGCGTGCGGGTGTTCAACGCGGCGGCCGACTTCGACAACGTCGTGGTCGGCCCGGCCGTGGGCGGGGAGGTCAACCTCGCGCGAGGTCGCCCGGCCACCGGCTCGACCCCGTGCGCGCCGGGCGAAGGGCCGGAGAAGGCGGTCAACGGCACCGTGACGGGCGGGAACAGCGACAAGTTCTGCTCGTCGGTGTCCGGCGCGTGGCTGGGCGTGGACCTCGGCGCCACCCGGTCGATCTCCCGGTTCGAGGTCGCGCACGCCCAGGCGGGCGGTGAGGACGCCGGTCTCAACACCAAGGCGTTCGGCCTCTCGGTGTCCGACGACGGCACGACGTGGCGGAAGGTGGTCGACGTGACGAACAACGGCGCGGCTACCACGGTCCACCGCGTCAGCGGGGTGTCGGGTCGCCACGTCCGGCTCGACGTCGGCGTTCCCACGAACACCGGCGAGATCGCCACCCGCATCTACGAGCTGCGCGTCTTCGGCTGAGCCCGTGCACCCGGCGGCGAGTGGTCCGCCCGCCCGCGAGGATCCGCGGGCGGGCGGACCCGGTCACTCCTGCCTGGTCCGGCGTTTGCGGCTCAGGAACGCGAGCGCCGCGCCCGTGCCGAGGACCAGGACACCGATGAGGACCACCCACGGCAGGCCGGCGGAGACACCGGTGTCGGCCAGCGAACCCCCGGGCGGGGTGGTCGTGGTCGGGGCCGGGGTCGTCGGCGGCACGGTGGTCGTCGGCGGCGTCGTGGTCGGATCGGGCTGGGGGATGTGCACGCCCGCGTCGATGGTGTGGTCGACTTCTCCGGGGTTGGCCGGCGCCGTGACGGGCGCGTAGCCGTTGCACAGCTGCCCGGTGGTCGGCGGCACCACGTTGGAGTCGTGCACCCGGTCGTCACCGGTCAGCCCGGTGGTGAACCGCAGGTCGGTGGCGGGCGGCTGTCCGGGGACCGTGTCGGTGTCCGCGGTGCACACGTTGAACTGCACCGTGTACTCCGCGCCAGGCGTGAGCTCGTAGGCCGCGCCGACACCGCCGAAGTAGTACTCGCCGGCCGCGTCGGTCCTCGTCGTGGCGACCTGCCTGCCGTCGGCGTCGAGCAGGTTGATCGTCGCGTCCGGCAGCCGCACGTCCGCCGGGTCCTGGACGCCGTTGCGGTCGCCGTCGAACCACACCAGGTTGCCGATCTGGATCGGCGCGTTCGCCGCCTGGTAGGCGATGGCGCCGAGCCCTCCGGCCTTGCCGAACCCGTGACTCGGGTTTCGACCGACGAACTCGTAGGCGTTGTCCGTAGGGCTGTTGCCGGGCCCTTCACCGGTCGTGACGTCGTAGTAGCCGGTCCCGGCCGTAGCGACGTTGACCGTCGGGTCCATCTGCGTGCTGATGACCCATTGCTGCTGCGGGATGTAGGCGACCGAGCCCAGCGCGGACTCCTGGTGCGCCGCGGGGCGTCGGAAGTAGTCGCCCGGGAAGTACTCGACCACGTCGCCCGCCTGGCCGGCGGTGTTGTCGCCGGTCGCGTGGTTCGGGCAGGTCCCGGTGCCCTCCCAGGAGTACCCGCCGGCGGGGTTGACGCAGGCCATGTTGATGTCGCCACCGGCGAAGCCGCGTTCCGTGGTGGTCCGGCCCGGACGCGGGTCCAGCGCGTCCCAGCCCACCACGTCCATGAACCGGTCGCGGAAGCCGAGGATCATCGACCCGTCACGCGCGAACGCCAGGCTCGCCAACTGCGGCTGCGGGTCGATCATCGTGCCGCCACCGCCCACGTCGTGCTCGTCCCACGTCGCCAGGTCGCTGCGCCACGGGTTCCAGCGGTCGGTCTGGCCGGGAGCCGACCGGCCGCTGAGGACCTCGCCGCGCTTGAAGCCGAGCGGCTGGGTCAGCACCGCGGTGAACCCCGTGCCGTCGTAGGTGTAGACGACGGCCTTCAGGTCCGCGCGGTTCTGCGTGCTCTGCGCGCTGCACACGCCACCGACGTACAGGGTGGCGTCGTGCGCGGCGACGCTGAACGGGCGCCAGTCGCCGGGCGCCGCGCAGCCCGGGTCCGGGATCGGCACCGTGGCCGCGGGCGCCGAGGCGGTGGCCCCGGTGGCGTCGAAGCCGACCAGGCTGCGGGTCAGCAGGTTCACCGCGTACAGCGTGGAGCCGTCCTCCGACAGGGCCAGGCCGCCGATGCCCTCCTTGCCGGGCACGTCGGTGAACCCACCGTCCTTGATCATGTTCCCGGTGTCGTGGGGCGTCAGCGCGGCGCCCGGCACCTTCGCGAACAGGGTCGGCGCGCCGCCGCCGTCGACCGGCACGGTGTAGATCGCGTCGCCGCCCTCCGGCCCGTACGCGGCGTGCCGCCGGGCGAACGCGCCCTGGAACAGCCGACGCCGGTCCTTGTCGTAGGCGAGTCCGTACGTCGTGCCCACCTGGGCTTGGGTGGCCAGCGTGGTCGGGCAGCCGACGTCCTCGGGGCACGTGCCGCGGGCGTCCCGCCCGAACGCCACCAGGGCCCTGGTGTCCTGGCCGTTGGCACTGGCCTGGATCGGCACGAAGTACCGGGTGTCCGGCAGGGTGAAGTGGGCGGGGTTCCAGACGCCGGTGATCACCGAGTCGTCCTTGCCGCCCGACACGTCCACGAACGTGGTGAAGCTGTCGAAGTGGTTGGTCGCCGTCGAGGCCGGGGCCGCCCTCAGGTACTCCCGGTAGGGCTCGGGAACGGTGACGTCGACGCGGTAGTGGCCGCCGCTCAGCACGTCGGACGGCGGCACCACGACCTTGCCGGTCGCGTCCGTGACACCGTCGACGCGGTGGCCCTCGCGGTCGGAGACGACGACGGCCATGCCTTGCTGCGGCACGTCCATCGTCGTGTTGATCACACCGGTGCCGAAGAAGTCCCTCAACACCTGGACGGTCAGCGTGCCGTCCGCCGGCGACGCGGCAGCCGTCCCGGTGGTCGCCCCCGTGATGCCGCTGCTCGCCAGCAGCAGGCCGGCGAGTCCCACCCGCGCCAGTCCGCCCCCACGCGTCCGGGTTCGCCGGCGCGTCCTCGTCCCTCTGTGTAAGTCGTCATGCACCGTGCACAGCCAACCAGAATCCCGTCTCCCCCTACGCCATACGTTCGGGTGAATCGTCGTGGTGGAGCAACGCACTGTTAGTGTTCCGCCGCGTGCGGAGCATGCGAGCCCAGCAACGCCTTCCGCGGTGGTCGCGGCCGCGTTGGTCGGTCGTCGTCATCGGCGTCGTGGCGGTGGTGGCGGCCGGGGTGACCGCGTTCCTGATCGTCGATCCGGGTTCCGAGCCGACCGGTCCGCGTGCGTTGACCTCGGACGAGGTGAACCGGCTGGCGATCGCGCGGTTCCGCAACTTCGAGGCGGGAGGCCGCGCGGTGACGATCACCGTGCCGACCACCGCCGGCGGGCTGGTCATCACCGGCTCCATCGACTACCGGGCGAAGCTCGGTTACGGCGTGGTGCGCGGCGCCGGGCGCGACACGTCCAGCGACGGGCTCATCCAGTGGAACCCCACCGCGGTGTTCGTCCACCCGATGGCGAACGCCCCGGCGGAGGCGCCGGCCTCGCCGCCCGGGTCGGGCTGGCACCGCCGTCCGCTGCAGACGTCCGGCAGCTCGTTGGACAGCTCGCTGCTCATCGCGCTCAACCTCGGCAGCGACCGGCCGGACAACGCCGCGCTGCTGCCGCAGAACGGCGCGGCCTGGGTTGGTCAGGACCGAGTGGGCGAGCACCAAGTGGACGTCATGTCCGGACCGAGCGCCCGCGCCAAGCCCGACACCGCGGGCAACGTCCGCTACTGGGTCGACCAGGACGGCACCATGCACCGGGTCCAGGCCGACGTGGCGTCCGAACCGCAGCCGGTGGTCATCGACTTCGACACCCGGCCGTACGTCCCGGTCCAGCCCGCGCCCGGCGTCACCGCGACGCCGTAGCCACCCTGCCGGAAACCGCGGGGGTGCCTCGGATTCGCCCACTTCCGCGCGCGGTGCCGACTCGGTGAGCGCGTCGTGCTCCGCACTGCCGATCGGCCCGGCGGTCGGCGTGCCAATGTGTGTCCGATGTGGACACACGGCGGCCGTGCGCGACCTCACGGCCGACTCGGCGGAACGCGTCTCTCAACGCGAGCCGAACCAGTGGCGGGTGGAAGTCGTGGACTCAGGCCGATCCCGGGAACCCGGCCGGTCACCCCGATCCGATCACCCGTCCGCCGGGCGGGGTGACGCGATGGACGAGCGGTCGCGCCTGGGCATGGGGACGCGGTGGACGCCGGGCAGCTGTGAGCGGCGTTCGGTGAGGAGGACCTCGACGGCCTTCGCGCCCAGCTCGTAGCGCGGCAGGGCGACGGTGGTCAGCGTGGGGCGCAGCCAGCCGGCGAGGGGGTGGTCGTCGAAGGAGACGACGGAGACGTCGGCCGGCACGGCGAGACCGGCGTCGGCCAGGGCTTGGTAGGCCCCGAACGCGAGCCGGTCGTCGAAGCAGATCAGGGCGCCGGGACGTGCGCTTGCCAGCAGGTCCCCGGTGGCGGCGAAGCCGTGCTCCGGCAGCCACGACCGGCACGGCCACGCGCCGGCGATCTCCACGCCCGCCGCGTCGAGCACCTCGCGGATGCCGGTGAGGCGCTCGGCCGCGGTGACCGAGCCGGGTGGCACGCCGTCCGGGTCGACGCCCGTGCCGACGAGGTGGATGCCGTCGCGGTGCCCGGCGTCGAGCAGCGCGCGTGCGGCGGTCCGGCCCGCTTCGACCTCGTCGGGCACGACGACGGACAACGGGGACGGCCGGTCGGGCAGGACGTTGAGCAGCACGGCGCGACCGGCCTCGATCCGGTCGGGCACGCAGACCTGCCTGGTCTGCGTCGACGCGTACACGATCCCATCGACCTTGCGGTCGAGCATCGCCCCGATCAGGCCCTGCTCCGCCGTCCGGTCGCCGTCGGTCTCGCCGACGATCAGCAGCGCGCCGTGCTCGCGTGCCGCGTCGAAGGCGCCCCGGATCATGTCCCCGGCCAGCTCGGACGTGGCCACCGCGTCGGAGATGAACCCGATCGTGTGGGTCCAGTCGGTGCGGGGTCCGACGGACGACCTCTTGCGGCGGTAGCCCACGGCGTTCGCGGCCTGCCGCACGCGCAGCTCGGCCTCCGCGGAGATGCGCAGGTCACGACCTCGACCGGACAGCACGAGCGAGACCGTCGTGACCGAGACGCCGGCCGCCTTGGCCACGTCGGCCAGCGTGACCTGTCGTCGGTTCACCGGGTTCTCCCGCAGCCGAGGTCCCGAAGGGCCTGTTCCGACACCGCTGTGCCGTCGAGGCGCGCGTCAGGGGAACCGCGACTGGTGGCGCGGCCCGCGGTGGATGTGCGCTTCCGTCGAAGACGACATGTGCTGCTCCTGGACTGCGTTGTCCCGGCGTGGTGCTCGGCGCTCCTCGCTGGAGTGAATGTTTCGGTTCACTCAACTGAAGTTTCGGGCAATGTAGCGCCGCTGTCGTGCCCGCGTCAACGCGGCGACAGGGTGAGAATGTGAGCGTTCACCGATGCTCAGAGCGCGGTGAGGCGGAACAGCGTTGTGAACGTGCACATGGAGGACGGCGGGATCACCGGCGAGGGGCGGCGGTGCTGGCGCGGACGACGAGCTCGGTGGCGAGGACCAGCCGGTGCTGCGGCAGCGGCCTGCCCTGCGCCAGGTCGATCAGCATGCCGGTGGCGGTGGCGGCCATGTCGCCCAGGGGCTGCCGGATGGTGGTCAGCGCGGGGATCATCCACTGGGCGGGCGGCAGGTCGTCGAAGCCCACCACGCTCAGGTCGTCGGGGATGCGCAGGCCCGCCTCGTAGACGGCCTGGTAGACCCCGTGCGCCTCGCCGTCGTTGCCGGTGACCACCGCGGTCGGCGGATCGGGCAGGCGCAGCAGCTGCCGGGTGTGCTCGAGGCCGTCCTCGATCTGGAAGTGGCCCTCGCGGACCAGCTCCGGGTCCACCGGCACGCCGGCGGAGTCCATGGCCGCGCGGTAGCCGTCGAGCCTCGCCCGACCCGACAGCATCCGGGTGGCGCCGGTGATCACCGCGATGCGCCG
The DNA here is from genome assembly GCF_040656635.1 of Actinosynnema sp. NPDC049800. NCBI lineage: Bacteria > Bacillati > Actinomycetota > Actinomycetes > Pseudonocardiales > Pseudonocardiaceae > Actinosynnema > Actinosynnema sp. NPDC049800. Next base: position 11,393 of record NZ_JBFAMT010000040.1, read on the forward strand.
GTGCCCCAGCTCCAGCAGGTGCCGGGTCGCCGCCAGGCCGCCGCTCCAGTTGTCCGCGCCCACCGACGGCACGCCGTGCGCGGGTTCGCCGGTCGGGTCGACCAGCACCACCGGGATGTCGCGGCTGCGCAGCTGCTCGTGCTGCGCGGGCGCGGGGCCGGAGAAGACGGCGACGACGCCGGTCGGCCGCCGGGCCAGCACGCTGTCGACCCAGCTCCGGTCGGGGACGTGCCTGCCCTGGAGCTGGCTCAGGGAGATCGTCAGCCCGTGTTCGGCGGCGACGCGGTCGACGCCCTTGACCACCTCGACGGGGTACGTGCCGGCCAGCTCGTGGAACAGCACCTCGACCAGCGGCGCCTTGCTGACCTTCTTCTGCCGCCGGTAGCCCTGCTCGCGGAGCAGGCCCTCCACCAGGGCGCGGGTGTCCGCGGCGACCTCGACGTGCCCGTTGACCACCTTGGACACCGTCGCCGCCGACACACCCGCCAACTCGGCGATCCGCGCGATGGTGACGCCGGCGTTGCCCACGGCGCCGGAGGCCGGGTCACGGGTGGTGGCCATGGCGGGAGTCTAACGGCCGGGCCACTTGTCACCCGGCGCCGCCGCCTGCCGGCGTGGGCCCGGTCGCCCCGAAAGTCCAGGTCTTCGGACCGACTGATCAGGTCGCGGACTGGCCTGGGCACCGCGCGTTCAGAGCGGGTGCGACCACCGCGGCACAGGGCCGGTCCGGATCAGGACTCCCTCTCCAGGCGGATCGACCGCACCTCCGGCAGCAGGAGGATCGCCGCGCTGCTGAAGACCTGCCAGCCCGCGGCGGCGAGCAGCAGGGCGCCCGTGCCCACGACCTCGGACACCGGGCCCACCAGGGCGAGGCCTACGGGACCGAGCGCGTACGCACCGAGCAGCTCGTAAGCGCTGACCCGCGACAACACCCCTTGCGGCACCAGCCGCTGTTCCGTGGTGCGCCACAACGCGTTGAACGCGCTCGCGCTGAAGCCGACGGCGAACGCGGCGGCCACGACCAGCGGCAGCGGGGCGCGCAGGGCGAGCGGGACCAGCAGGCCGACCCAGGCCAGCTGGACGAACGCGATGACCAGGAGGGTGCGGCGGACGTGCAGGCGCAGCAGGAGCACGCTCGCCAGGACGGCTCCCGCACCTTGCGCCGCGGCGATCGCACCCCAGGCCGACGCGCCGCCGAGGTCGCCGCGCGCGATCACGGGCCCCAGCACCAGGAACGGGGACACCACGAACAGGTTCCACAGCGCCAACTGCAGCACGCCGACCCACAGCCAGCGGCGGGAGCGGAACTCCGTCCAGCCCTCGCGCAGGTCGGTGAGCAGCCGCCGGCGCGCGACGCCGGTGCGCGGCGCCACCCGCACGCCGGCCAGGAACAACGCGCTCACCAGGTAGCTCGCCCCGTCGATCACCAGCACGACCCCCGAGCCGCCCACCGCCACCAGCAGGCCCGCGACGGCCGGACCGGCCACGTCCGGGACCGACTTGGCCAGGCCCAGGAACGAGTTGGCGCGCTGGAGCTGGTCCCCGGTCACGAGATCGGCGGGCATGGCGGCGAGCGCGGGCTGGTAGAACGCGGCCGCCCCGCCGCGCACGGCGGCCAGCAGGGCCATCGACCACAGCTGGGCCGTGCCGGTGAAGACCAGCGCCGCGAACACGAACTGCGCGGTGGCGGACACGAGGTCGGCACCCACCATGACCGCCCGGCGCGGCACCCGGTCCGCCAGCACGCCGCCCGCGACCAGGAACACGATCGTCGACACGACGCCCGACGCGAACACCAAGCCGAGGTCGGTCGCCGACGCCCCGCTGTCCAGCACGGCGAACGTCATGGCCACCGGCGCCATCGAGGAGCCGATCAGCGAGGTGGCGTAGCCCAGGAAGAAGCGCCGGAAACGCCGGTCCACCAGCAGGTCGCCCGCGTCGCGCCACTGCCCCCGGCGGCGACCGGTGGCCGTCCGGGGTTCGCCGTCCTGCCCGTCTCCGGCCCGTGCGGAGAGATCTTCCACAGCCACGCGTTCCAACATAGAGCCATCGGGCGACCACGGGTCGCCATCGCACCCGGTCGCTGTCCCGCCGGCGGGCGGCAGCGGTCTGTCCACAATGGACGGAGCACCGGCTAGCGCACCGGCTTGCGCGCCTCGATCAGGAACCGGCGTGAGCGCGCGACGAACGGGCCGTCGGTCCGGATCCGCTCGTGCAGCGCCTCCAGGCGGTCGCGGTACTTCTCGACGGTGAAGTCGGGGACGAACCAGATGACCTTGCGCAGGAAGTAGACCATCGCGCCGACGTCGAAGAACTCCATCACCAGTTCGGCGGTCCGCAGGTCGACCACCTCCAGGCCGGCCTCCTCCGCCGCGGCCCTCGCCAGTTCCGGCTCGCGGTCGCCGCGCCCCAACGGCTGCGGGCCCAGGAAGAAGTCGTAGACCTCGTGGCCGCTGTCCGGGCCGACCTGCTGGGAGAAGTACGTGCCGCCGGGCGTCAGGACGCGGGCGATCTCGCCCCAGTGGACCGTCACCGGGTGTCGGCTGGTGACCAGGTCGAACGTGCCGTCGGCGAACGGCAGCGGCGGCCGGTCCTCGTCGGCGACCACGACGACTCCCTTGTCCCGCAGGTTCTCCTGCGCCCGCGCGATGTTGGGCGGCCAGGACTCGGTCGCGACCATGGCCTTGGCCGCGCGCTGCGGCACCCCGGCCAGCACCTCGCCGCCGCCGGTCTGGACGTCCAGGCTCATCGACGCGCGGCCGACCCGTTCGCCCATCAGCTTCTGGTAACCCCAGGGCGGGCGCTCCTCGGTGGCCCGGCCGTGCAGCCAGGAGAAGTCCCAGCCGGTGACGTCGACCGCCTCGGCCTCGGCGATCAGCGCGTCGAAACCCCTGTCCACAACCGCCTCCCGCACGTGAGGGTACCTCACCACCGCCGTCGTCCCGGCCGGTCGCGGCTGCCTCGCCCGGCCGGTCGGAGTCCTCCTAAGGCGACTCGTCCACCAGGTCGGCGTGGTGGGCGATGATCGCGACCTCGACGCGGTTGCGGACGCCGAGGTGCCTGAACAGGGTGCTCGCGTAGGCCTTGACCGTGCCCTCCACCACGTGCAGCCGCGCGGCGATCTCGGCGTTGGACAGGCCCGCGCCGATGAGGCCCAGCACGGCCCGCTCGCGTTGGGTCAGCCCCGCGATGCGGTTCCTGGCTTCGGCGGCCCTGGTGGCGCGTGAACCCGGGCGGGTGGTGCTGAAGGCGCTGATCACGCGTTTGGTCACGCTCGGGGACAGGTAGGCCCCGCCCGCTCGCACCGCGCGCACCGCGGCCCGCAGCTCACCCGGGTGGCCGGTCTTGAGCAGGAAGCCGCTCGCGCCCGCTTCGAGCGCCTGGGCGATGTAGTGGTCGTCGGAGAACGTGGTCAGCACCAGCACACCGGTGTCGGGCGCGACCGCCGCGATCTCGCGGGTGGCCGAGATCCCGTCCGACCCGGGCATCCGGATGTCCATCAGCACGACGTCCGGCCGCCGCGCGCGGACCACCTCGACCGCTTCCCGGCCGTCGCTCGCCTCGCCGACCACCTCCACGCCCGGGTCGCCGTCCAGGATGGCGCGGACACCGGCCCGGATCAGCGCCTCGTCGTCGACCAGCACGATCCTGATCACCTCGGACCGCCCTCCAGCGCTCACTCGCCCTCCCTCTCCCCCGTGCGCACGAGCACGTCCTTGCCCACCAACAGGTCGTCGCGGAAGCACAGGCGGTACACGTCGAACGCCTCCGGGACGAACCCCGCGTCCGACCGGTAGTACTCGCAGGTGGAGCCCGGTGGTCGTGGCGGTTCGGGACCGAAGCCGCGTTCGGGCACCTGCCGATCCGGGATCACGTCCGCGGTGGTCGACCGCGCGGCGCCCAACACCAGTCGCTGGAACGAGTCCGGCCACAGCACCGAGTTGAACGTGTCGTAGGCGTAGACGCCCATCAGGACGACCACCAGACCCGCACCGAGCGCCACGGGCGTGAGCACCGCCGCCACCAGTCGCCTGCGGACGCCGTCCCGCGCGCGGTCGAACTCGGCGGTCACGGTGGAGTCCTCGTCCGGCGAGGCGTCGAGCGCGCGCTGTGCCCCGGGAAGCCGCACCACCACTCGGTAGCCGCCCCCGTGCGGACCGGCGCGCAACGTGCCGCCGGCGAGCCTGACCCGTTCCCGCAGGCCGGGCAGACCGCGGCCACCACGTGCGGGCGCGGGCGGCACGGGCCCGGCGGGCGGGCCGTTGGTCACCACGACGCGGGTCTCGTCGTCCGACCCGTGCAGCCGCACGGACACCTCGGCGCCCGGCGCGTGCTTGGTCGCGTTCGTGATCGCCTCCTGCACGGTCCGGTACGCGGCCCGGTACCGCAGGGGCTCCAGGTCCTCGACGTCACCGTCCACGGCCAGGTCGACGGCGACGCCCGCCGCCGCGGCACGCGCCACCAGGTCGCCGATGCGCTCGCCGCCGGGGGTCGTCGACGCCGGGTCGTCCTCGTCGCGCAGCAGGTCGATGATGTCGCGCAGCTGCTCGGCGGCCACCGCGATGCTCTCGCGCACCGCGGTGGCCGTGGCCCGGTGCCGCTCGTCCAGGTCGGCGGCGACCTCCAGCGAACCCGCCGTGAGCGCGGCCAGGCTGAGCTGGTGGCCCAACGAGTCGTGCATGTCGTGCGCGATGCGCGCCCGTTCGCGCAACCGCGCCTGCTCGGCCACGAATCGCTGCCGCTCCGCCAACCGCGCCGCCCGCTCCCAGCCCGACTCGACCAGCCGCACCTGCTGCCGCCGGTAGCGGCCGACCAGCCAGGGGAACACGCCGAACACGACCAGCCCGCCGACCCTGACCAACCAGGTGTACACGTCGGCCGACAGGGACAGCACCACCGCCGAGCCGAGCACGGCCACGACGGGGAACACCGCCACGGCCGCCCGCCCGGCGGGCAGCCCGCGCCCGGCCAGGTAACCCGTCACCGCCACGGCGGCCAGGTACCGCCACTCGACCGCCGCCGCCACCGTCGCGACCACCAGCGCCACGAGCGGCAGCCGCCTGGCGAGCGGGACCACCAGCGCGGTGGCCACGGCCCCGATCACCGACGTCGGCCCGTCGAGGTCGACCAGGAACGGGCTCGCCGACACCAGCCACCGGCCGGTGTCGGCCAGGAACCGGCGGACGGTGACGGGAACCGCCGGCAGGGGCGTGACGATCGTCCGCGGCACCGATTCCCTCACGGGCCCCAGGTTACGCACCGGCTCGCCGTCCACAGTCGACCCCGGCGGAGGTCGGGGTCGACCGCGAGGCGATCGGTCAGAGCGGGATGTAGACGCCGAAGTCGCGGCTCGCGGTGCGGAAGTCCTGGAAGCCGATCCGCGCGCCCGCCGCCCTCGTCACGGTGCCCTTGGCGATGACGCCGCCCGACGACGAGGGGCCGTACACGGGTCCGCCGCTGTCGCCGGCCCGCGCGGACGGCTGGCCGTTCATCTGCTCGCCCTCCACCAGGTCCTCGCGGTCGGCGTAGAAGAACAGCACCTTGATGTTGCACACGGGCGCGCCGGTCACGCGCGCGCTGGTGACGCCGGACTGGCACAGGTACTCGCCGGTGTAGACGTCGCCCCAGCCGCGGACGACCTCGGTGGAGTTGCTGTCGCCACCGCCGACGTACTGCTGGTTCACCACGTTGCCGGTGGGGACCAGCATGATGTCGTGGTCGCCGTGCTTCGCCCCCGCCGTGCCGATGTACTCGCCGGTGGGGTCGGTGACGCGCACGCCGGGGTTGCCGCAGTGGCCCGCGGTGAGCAGGAACCGCGCGTTGTCGCCGTTGCGGACGGAGAACCCGGACGTGCACGCGGCGTTGCCGAGCACGATGGTCGCACCGCCCTTCCACGGCGGGGCGTCGTTCTGCCGGGACACCGGCGCCAGCGGCTCCTCGACCACGGTCCGCACCGGCACGTCGACGTCCACGGCGCGGGTCGCGAACTCCGACGTCGCGCCCAGGACGAGGCCGCTGCCGTCGGCGGGTAGCTTGATCGCGTGCACGCCGGGTCCGCGCTGCGCCCGCACGACCTTGGCGGCCTCGCGCAGTTCGGCCTCGGAGTGGCGGGCGGCCTGGAAGGTCACCGGCGCCTCGCCCCGGGACGCGGCGTCGCGCACGGCGGCGGGCACGTCGCCCTTCCACCACAGCGCGACGTGGTCGTCTTCCAGGATCAGCCCGGCGAAGCCGGCGTGCCCGCCGCGCCGCACCTCCGCCTGGATCGTGTCGGCGGTGCGCACCAGCGGCTGCTGGGCGAGCATGCGGTCCCAGTCGGTGACCGGTCCGGCGCTGGCGGGGGTGGTGATCAGCGCGGCGGACGTGACGGCCGCGGCGGCCATGGCGGTGATCGTGCGTGCTGTCCTCACGAGCGGAACTCCTCTGCGTGACAGGGACGGACAGCGGCGGCGTCCGACCAGATTATGGTCTGGACCAAACCGTTGTCACTGACACGATCGGACAAGAACGCACGGAGTCGAACAGGCCGGTCGATCGAGGCGCGAGCCGTCCCGAACGGGTCCGGTAACGTGGTCGGACACTCGCTTCGGCACGTCGGACGGGGAGCTGCGGGGTGCGACAGGACGACCGGCCGGTGACCTCCAACCAGGTAGGCGGGAACGTCCTCGGGCCGAGCGTGCAGGCCGGGGTGATCGCGGGCGACGTCCACATCCACCTGGGCGCGCCCCCGGCCGCGGCGCCGGACGAGCTGCCCGTCGGCGTGCTGTCCCTGATGCGGGCCCAGGTGAGGGCTGCGCACGAGCTGCCGTACCGGCTTCCCGGTGCGCGGCGGCCGTCGTTGGCGACGGTGTACGTGCGGCAGGACTTGAGCACCGGCGCGGAGGAGGCGCACGCCGAGGCGTCCCGGCCCACCCCGATCCTGGACGGCCACGGTCGGCTCGTCGAGGTGCCCCGTCCGCCGACGCCCCGGGTGGCCGTGCGGCCTCCGGCGCGGGGCGTGGCGGAGGCGCTGGACGGTGACGAGCACCTGCTGATCACGGGTGGCGCGGGTCAGGGCAAGTCGACGTTGTCGCTGCGGTTGGCGGCGGACCTGGCGGCCGGGTGGTGCGGCGAGCCCGGTGGTGTGCCGATGAGCGAGCCGGTGGTGCCGCTGCGGCTGACCGCCCGGGAGTTGGCGGCACGGCTGGACCTGCCGTTCTCGCGGGCGTTGGCGGACAGCGCGCAGGCCGAGTACGGGGCGCTGTTACGCGGTCCGATCACGGCGGACGTGCTGGGCGACCGGGTGGCGGGCCGGCGGTGGCTGCTGCTGGTGGACGCGTTGGACGAGGTCGCGGTGGCGGCGGACCGGGACCGGCTGGCGTCGGTGCTGGCGGCGTGGGCGTCCGGTGGGCCGTACCGGATCGTGGTGACCACGCGGCCGGTGGAGGGTGCGGCGTTGGCTCCGCTGCACCGGATCGGGGCGGCGCGCTACGAGCTGCTGCCGTTCGACGGCGAGGCGCTGCGGTCGTTCGCGCACAACTGGTTCGCCGAGGAGGGCGACGAGACCGCGGACCGGTTCCTGCGCCAGATCCGCGAGGCGCACCTGGACGAGCTGGTCCGCGTGCCGCTGCTGGCGACCATCGCCGCGATCGTGTTCGCCCGGCAGGGCGACCGACCGCTGCCCGACAACCAGTACGAGCTGTACGAGGCGTACCTGGCGTTCCTGCGGTCGGCGCGCACGTCGACCGGCCCGTTCGAGCCCTTCCGCGAGGACCTGCTGGAACACCTCGGGCGCACGCGTTCGGAGACCGACACCTCGCTGGTGTCCGCGGCCCGGTCGTGGGTGGTCGACCACGTGCCGCCGACCTCGCTGCCCCTCGACTGGCCCGAGGTGCTCACGACGTTCCTGGTCTCGGTGGGCCCGTTGGTGATCCGGGGCGACGACCTGCGGTTCCTGCACCACAGCTTCGCCGAGCACCTGGCCGCGACCTCGTTGGCCCGCGAGTTCCCCGAGCGGTTCACGCCCGAGCACGACGGGTTCGTGCGGACCGTCCACGCGGCCAGGCCGAAGGAACGCGGCCGGTTCGCCCGTTCGGTGCTCCTGCACTACACCCGCCTGCGGCCGACCGAGGCCGACCCGCTGGTCCGGTGGCTGCACGACGCCGACGCCGAGAACCACCTGCTGGCGGCCCGCCTGCTCGCCAAGCGGGTGCCGGCGAGCCGGGCGGTGGTGGACGCGTTCCTGGGCACGGTGTGGGGCTGGGCGATGACCACCCAGCACCCCGGCTCCGACATCCTCGCCCAGGCCGGCCGTGCCACCCACCACCCCGGCCTGGCGGACTGGCTGGTCGCGCTCATGCGCACCGCCACCGCGCCCGCCGACTCCCGGACCGAGGCGGCGTCCGCGCTGGCGACCCGGCTGCGCGGCGGGCACGAGGCCGAAGCGATCGGCTACCTGACCGCGTTGGTGGACGACCCGTCGGCGGCGGTGTCCGAGCGCCTGGCGGCCGGTGAGGCGTTGGCCGAGTGCGGCTCGGGCGAGCGCGAGGCGTCCGCGCGCGGCCTGCGGGCGGTGCTGGCCAACCCGTTGGCGTCCGGTTACGCATGTCGCACGGCGGCGGTCGTGCTGGCCGCGTTCGGGCCGGACGACCGGGCGTTCGCGGTCGCGGCGCTGACCGGGTTGACGACCGGCGACGAGACCCCGGCGGACGACCTGGTGGAAGCCGCGACGGGTTTGATCGAGATCGACGCGGAGTTCTACGAGCACGGCGCCGAGGTGTTCCGGTCCGTGCTGCGCGACCCGGCCGACAGCGTGACCGGACGCCGTGACGCCGCACTGGGTCTGGCCTCACTCGGCCCGGACCCGGCCGCCGAGGCCGCGGCAGCGCTGACCGCGCTGATCACCGATCGACGCCGTTCACCGGGCGACCGGGCGCGGATGGCTCGGACGCTCGGCGAACTCGGACCACAGCACCGCAGCGCCGCGGCCGGCCACCTGGCGGCGATGCTGGACGAACCCGGTCTCGAACCCGCTTTCCGGACGCAGTGCGCCGCCGGGCTGGGCGAGTTCGGGCCGGAGGCCGCCGGGACCGCGGTCACGCACCTGCGGCGGGTGATCGCGGACGGCCGCGCGACGCCGAACCACGCCCTGTGGGCCGCCAAGGAACTGGCCGATCTCGACCCGGAGCACCGCCCGGAGGCCGCGGGCGAGCTGTGGCGGGTGGCCGACGACCCCGACTGCACCGGTCTGGACCGCGCCATCGCGCTGTCGCACCTCGCGGACCTCGGCGAACCACACCGGGCGAAGGCGGTGGCGCGGCTGCGGGAACGACTCGCCGATCCGAGCCTGGCGCCGCAAGACCGGTGCGCCACCGCCGAACGGCTCGTGCGAGCGGGACCGCAGTTCCACGACGAGACCAAGGTCGCCCTGCTCGCACTCACCCGGACGCGGTCCGACAGAGGGGTGGCGCTGCGGGCGTGGCGCGCCCTGCTCGACCTCGACACGACGTGCCGCGACGAGGCGCTGGACGCCTTGCTCGACGCCGCCCGGTCCGTGGACGACCAAGCGACCGGCCTCTTCGACGGCGCCCAGACGTATGCGACATCGGACGAGGACCACCACCGGATCGCGCGAGCGCTGCTGTCCGTGCTGACCTCCGCGCGGTACGGCTATCGGGCCCGGTTCTCCGCTGTCACGGGCTTGACCCGGCTCGGCCGACCGTTCCACTCCGCCGTTGCCGAGGGCCTGTGCGACCTGGTGCGCTCGACCACCGTCGCGGAGTTCGACTTCCCCTACGCGGCCACGCTATGCGTGGAGCTCGGTCTTCGCCACCGGACCGCGCTGGCCGGCGCGCTGAGGGAGGTGCTGTCCCGGGAAACCCGCTCCGCGGCCGGCGTCCTGCGCGTGGTGCAGGCCCTCGACCGGCTTGGCTTCGGCCCTGAGGACGACGTCGTGACCTCCCTTCGGTCCGTCGTCTTCGGCGGTCCCGTCGAGGGAAAGGTTCGTGACGACGCCGCCGTCATGCTGGGCCGGGTCGCCCCTGACGATCAGGCGCGCATCGTCGCCGAGATGCTGCTGGCGCGAGAGACCGCCCCGAAGCTCGTCCGCGCCGGGTTCGAGATCCTGCCCCGACTCCAGGCGACGACAGGGGACCGCGATGCCGACGGGCACGTGCGCAAAGTCGCCGCGGCCGTGGTGCACGACCTGGTGCCGACCGATCGGACCCTGGCCTTGGACGTGATCAGGCGCCGGGCGGACGACGGGTTCCTAGGTGTCGGCTGGCGCCGTGACGCGTACCTGACACTGGTCGAATGCGCGGCCGAAACGACGGAGAGGGTGGTGGCGTTCCACCTGGACGTGATCTCTTCGGACGAGGAGACGTCCTCTCGACGGCAGTCCGTCGCATGCTGGCTCACCACGCTCGATCGCCGGTTCACCCCACCCGTTCTCGCTTTCCTGCGCAGGTGCGGCGACGACCCGGCCGCGACTGTGGACGAACGCGCCTCGGCCGCGAAGTGGCTGGTACTGATCAAGCCGTCAGCAGGTGAAGAGGTCACCCACCTCGTCGAGTCGCTCATCCGGCGGTCCAGGGTCGGAGACGGGGCGCAGCGCCTGTTGACCCGACTGCCCAGGAAGGAGCGGACCGCGCTGGAACGCGTGCTGCTCGCCGACCGTTCGCTGCCCGTGGCCGAACGCGTGCCCGTCGCCGACTTCTGGGACGACCTGCCGCTGGCCGCCGAGGCTGAGGCCGAGGTGCGCGACGCGCTCACCGCGCCCGAGACGTCGCCCCGGGAGCGGGTCGCGGCGGCGGTGGCGTTGGCCGGGTTGTCGACCGGGTTGGTGCCGGAGGCCGTCCAGGCGTTGGAGGCCATGGCGTCGCCGCGCGCGCGGGAGGCGTTGGCCCGGTTGACGCCCGCATCCTGGCGTCGGGTGCTGGACGAGGCGCTGAGCACGGTGGCCGACGTCGCGCTCTCGACCCGGGAACGCGTGCGGGCGGCTCGCCTCGTCGTCGAGATCACCACGCGGCTGCCGGAACCCGTGGCGGAGTTCCTGCGCTCGGTGATCCGCGACCCGCGCACGTCGGACCGGGACCGGCTGGAGTTCCGGTACGCGTTGCGGCTGCACGACGGCCTCGATCCCGTGCGCGCCATGCGGGACGACACCGGGCTGCCCCACGCGATCCGGCTGCAAGCGGCCGTCGAGCTGATCCCCTTCGACGTGGACGACCGCGCGGCCGCCGCCCGGGTCTGGCACGCGATCGCGACCGATCCGGCAGCACAGCCGGCGCTGCGGCGGCTGGCCGGCTACCGACTGGCGCAACTCGGGACCACAGGACGAGAACGCGCCACCGAGGTGCTGCGGTCGCTCATGGCCGACGAGACCGTGCCGACGACCGTGCGGATCAAGTCGGCGCACACGCTGATCGAGGAAGCACCCGCGGCGAGACGGGCGGCGATGACGACCTTGCGCGGACTGTCCGAAACGCCGAACCCGCTGCTGCGCCGGAGAGCCTTGATGGCGATCGGGCTGCTGGAACCCGTCGAAGCGGCACTGGAGCTGGTCGCCATGGCACGCGACGACGGGGTCACGCCGGTGGCACGAGTGCGGTGCGCGGAAGCGGCGGTCGGGTTGTCGCCGGACGTCCGGGAGAAGGCGGCGGTGGCCGTGCGGGTGGTGGTGTCGGACGAGTCCCTGCCCCGGCACGTGCGCCGGCACGCGGCCGCGAACCTCGCCCGGTGGAGCGAGCTGTGCCGGGAAGAGGCCCGGGCCGTCCTCGCGAGGTAGCCTCGGTGGTCGGCACGGTGAACGGAGTGGGGACGATGAGCGGAGACCAGGAACCGGTGATCGACGCCGAGATCGTGGAGCACGAGGCGGCCCCGGTAGTGGTGCCGCCCGCCGACTACACCGAGGACGGCGTGCCCACCTTCGAGCACGTGCGGGACCGGATCGAGAACCGCGTCGCCACCGGCATCGGCGCGGAGGAACTCGCCGAGGCCACCCCGGAGGCCAAGGCGGTCGAGGACCGGTTCGAGGCGCGGCGGCAGGCCGGTATCGACAAGCTCGAAGAAATCCGCCGTTCGATGCGAGGCGACGCCTAGCTCTGCCGATCGGATATAGAGAACATATAGCGCGACAACCGGTTGCCGGACCGGAATTCCCTAGGGTGCTCAGGGTTCGTTCACGACACTGACGGATCCTGGGGGATCTCCCATGAATCGTGTTCTACGCCGGGCGGCCACCCTCGCCACCGGCGCGGTCCTGGTCACCGCTGCGGTGGTCACCCCTGCCGCGGCCGTGCCGTCGCGGGCCGGGCTCCAAGCGGCGCTGGACGGCGCGGTCGCCGTCGGTTCGCCCGGCGCCCTCGCCGGCGTCCTCGACGAGGGCGGGCAGTGGTACGGCCACAGTGGAGTCGGCAACCTCGCCGACCGCGGCGCGCCCAGGCCGCGCGGGCAGTTCAGGGCGGGCAGCGTCACCAAGACCGTGGTCGCCACCGCCGTGCTGCAGCTGGTCGGCGAAGGTCGGGTCGGGCTCGACGACCGGATCCAGGACCGACTGCCCGGCCTGCTGCCCTACACCGAACCGATCACCGTGCGCCACCTGCTCCAGCACACCAGCGGCATCCCGTTCACCGAGCGGTGGGCCGGTCTGCCGGAGATCGACACGACCCGGTGGCAGCACCAGTCACCGGACGAGACGATCCGGAAGGGGACCGCGGGCAAGCCGTTGTCCTTCCCGCCCGGCCAGGGCGTGGAGTACTCCAACACCAACTACGCGGTGCTGGGCAAGCTCGTGGAGGAGGTCACCGGCCGGTCGCTGCACGCCGAGTTGCAACGGCGCGTGCTGGACCGGGCGGGCATGCGGGACAGCTACCTCCCCTACCGCCACCCCCACGTCGACCGGCCGGCCGCGCGCGGCTACGAGTGGCTGCACGGCCCCGGCGCCGCGCCGACCGACGTCACCGACTACGAGATGTCCCGGTTCTGGGGCTCGGGCAACCTGGTGTCCACGGTCGACGACCTGAACCGGCTCTTCCGCGCCCTGCTCGCCGGCGGGCTCGTGCCGGCGGCGCAGGCGGCCGAGATGCGCGAGACCGTGCCGAGCGGGATCCCGGGGCTGGAGTTCGGGCTCGGCCTGATGCGGATCCCGCTGCCGCCGGGCTGCGCCGCGCCGGAGATCTGGGGCTTCAACGGCTCCGTGCCCGGCTACCACACGTGGACGATGCACTCCCCCGACGCCGGGCGGCAGCTCTCCGTCGTCGTCACCACGAACCTGACCTCGATCCCGGCCCAGGACGCGGCGCTGCAGGCGGTGTTCGCCGAGTTCTGCGGAGCCGGTCAGCAGGTCACGTCGCGCGCGGGCGCGGTGGCGAGCAGGTAGGAGTCCGCGGCGGCCCGGGTGCACGCGTTGGCGTGGTAGACGCCGTGGCCCGGGCCGTCGAACGTGACCAGGTGCGAGCCTCTCGCCTGCCGGTGCACGGCCTGCGCCCACCGGTACGGCGTGGCCACGTCGTAGCGGCTGGTCAGCAGGAGAAGCGGCGGCGCCCGGTCGACGTCGAGGCGGTGCGGCGGGTTGGTCGGGCGGTCGGTGAACCCGACGCACGTGGCCGCTTCCTGGTGGCCGAGGAACGTGCCGCGCAGCGTGGGCGCCGCGCGCAGTTCGGCCTCCCGCAACGCCCGGTACTCGGCGAAGTCCGCGAACCGCAGCGCGAAGTCCTGGCACACCACGGCGTAGCGCAGGGAGTCGTAGTTCGGCTCGAACGACATCCGCGGGCCGCCGACGTCCGCGATGAGCGACGCCAGGCCCTCCCACGCCCCGTCCCGGAGGTCGGAGAACGCGCCCTGGATCAGCCCGGCCCGGCCCCAGCCGATCTCGTCGGCCCGGTCCAGCGCCCGTTCCCAGGCCGCGTGGACGTCCTGGCCGTGCAACGCGCACGTGGCGTTCTCGGCGCACCACGCGACGAACACGCCGAACGCCTCCTCCACGGCCCGCGCCCGGTCCAGCAGCAACCGGGGCAGGTCGGCGCTGTGGTCGATCACGCCGTCCAGCACCATCGAGCGCACCCGCGGGCCGAACAGCTCCGCGTACTGCTGGCCGAGCAGCGTGCCGTAGGAGATGCCGTAGAAGCTGATCCGCCGCTCGCCCAACGCCCTGCGCACCGCGTCGAGGTCCCGCGCCGAACGGGCCGTGTCCACGTGGTCGAACACCGGGTGGCGGGCGCGGCACTCGTCGCGCACCGCGCGGTTGTGCGCGGCCAGCGCGGCGAACGCGGCCTCGTCCGCCGGGTCGTCGCCGGGGTTGCCCGCCATCAGGTCGGCCGAGCAGCGGATGGCCGAGCTGCCGTTCGTGCCGAGCTGGTCGAAGCCCACGACGTCGAACCTGGCCCGCACCTCGGCGCTCAAGTAGGGGGCGCGGGCGAACTCCGCGCCGGACCCGCCGGGACCGCCCGCGTCCACGAACACCACGCCGATCCGGCGGGCCGGGTCGGTGGCGCGGACCCGGGACACGGCCAGGTCCGTGCGCGGGCCGCGCGGGTCGGCCCAGTCCAGCGGAACGGACACCGTGCCGCAGTCGGCCGCGGGCTGGTCCGGGCAGGGCCGCCAGGCGATCGCCGCCGCACCGGCCTCCGGTGCGACCACCAGCAGGCTCGCGGCCAGCGCGGTGACGAGCAACGTCCGCATGAGTCCCCCAACCGTGAACGCAGGCGTGCAGTCTCGCGAGGCCGTCTCGCCGGGCGCAACCCCTGTCCGCGCCGCCCGCGCGTCCGCCCGGAATTCACATCTCTGTCCGTCGATCGCGCAAATGCACGCCGCCGGTTCACGAGTATGACCGACGGGAGCCGATTCTGTTCACAAGCGTGACCGGCCCGCATTTCCGCCGCAGCCCCGTTGACCTGCCGTTGGGAACCTCCTAGCATCCGAGGGAAAGCGATTTCCCGTCCTACGGCGCAATGAAGCACCAGGGGGGCATCGTGTCTTCCACTGCGTCGGAATCGGTATTCCCTACGCCACGGAGACGTATTATGCGCGTGAAACCCATGATTTCCTGCGTCGGCCTGTTAGCCGGCGTGCTGGTCGCGGCGGCGTCGTCCACCGCGCAGGCCGCGCCCACGCGGTACGAGGCGGAGAGCTCACCGGCGGTCTGCTCCGGCTCCATCGACACCGACTGGACCGGGTACACCGGCAGCGGCTTCTGCAACGGCGCCAACTCCACCAGCGGCTACCTCCAGTTCACCGTCACCGCCGCGGCGGCGGGCACGGCGGCGGTGGGCGTCCGGTTCGCCAACGGGACCACCACGGCCCGGCCCGCCACCCTGCTCGTGAACGGGTCGACGGTCCAGTCGCCGTCGTTCGAGGGCACCGGCGCCTGGTCGACGTGGGCCACGAAGACGGTCAGCGTGCCGCTGAACGCGGGCAGCAACACGATCCGGCTGAACCCGACCAGCTCCAGCGGCCTGCCCAACGTCGACCACCTCGACGTCGAGACCGGCGGCGACCCGCAGCCGCAGCCACCCGGCGGGCTCGTCGGCTGGGCCGCGCAGGCCGGCGGCACCACCGGTGGCGCGGGCGGTTCCACGGTCACCGTGAGCACGTTCGCCGACTTCCGCACGCAGGCGCAGTCCTCGGGCGCCAAGACCATCCTGGTCAACGGCATGCTCAGCGGCACGGGCACCGTCGAGATCAGCGCGAACAAGACGATCCGGGGCGTCGGCTCGAGTTCGGGCATCTCCGGGACCACCCTCAACATCGAGGACCTGAGCCCGGCCAACGTGATCATCCAGAACCTGAACATCCGCGGCAAGGTCGGCGGCGACGCGATCCAGATCGAGAGCGCCACGCACATCTGGATCGACCACAACACCATGTCCAGCACCATCGAGGACGACCCCGACTACTACGACGGGATGCTGGACATCACCCACGCCGCGGACTACATCACCGTGTCGTGGAACGTCATCCGCAACCACTGGAAGACCTCGCTCGTCGGCCACTCCGACGGCAACGGCGGCGAGGACCGCGGCCACCTGCGGGTCACCTACCACCACAACTGGTTCGACCGCACCTTCGAGCGCAGCCCGCGGGTGCGGTTCGGCGAGACGGTCCACGTGTTCAACAACTACTACACCAACGTCAACAACAACTCCGCCTCGTACGCCATCGCCTCGCTCATGGACGCCGGCCTCCTCGTGGAGGGCAACGTCTTCGAGAACGTGCAGCAGGCGTGCTGGTCGGCGAGCGGTTACGCGGACTCCGACCCCGGGCGCCTGGTCGCCCGCGACAACTCCCTGACCAACTCCGGCCCGTGCGAGGTCAACGGCACGGTGGCCGCCATCCCGTACCGCTACACCGCCGACGCCGTCGGCACGGTGAAGTCCTCCGTCACGGCGGGCTCCGGCGCGGGCAAGCTCTGACCCCCACGTCCGCTCACGGCGGCGACCGGCACCGACCGGTCGCCGCCGTTCGACGGCCGGCGCGGTCACAGGTGTCACCCTGGACCGCGTGGGGGACGTGCGGAGGTCGATCGCGGTGCGGGCTGGTCGCCTTGGTCGCGGCCGGGTGCGGCGAACGTTCGGAGGCCGACTACTACGCGAGGTACCGGGGCAGGCCCAGGGCTCAACGGCTCTCGATCAGTACTGGTAGCACGTGTCCGTGGCCGGCTTCGGGAACTTCATGCGGTCCCTGGTGTTCGGGCCGTAGATGCCGTCGTCGGCGGTGCCGATGGCCCTCTGGACGGCTTTCAGCGCGGCTTCGGTGCGCGGCCCGAAGCTGCCGTCGTTGGACAGGTCCCCCACCTTCTCGTCCGAGTAGGGCCACGCCAGGTCGAGGTCGGGGTAGCACCGACTCATCATCGACTGGAACCGGGACACCACCGACGTGTTCGCCGCGTAGTCGCGACCGATCGTGCACGTGGTGCTGCCCTTGACCGTCGGCACCATGAGCGTGCGACCCGACCGCACGACCTCGGACGTCGTGGTGCACAGCGCCGCCACCGCCGCGGACGCCGGAGCGGCCGACACGACCACGACCGCACCCAGCGCGGCGGCGACCAGCCCGGCCGCCCCGTAACGCAGACCCCTTGCTCTCATGGCACGAGCGTACGAACGCGGGAGCGGCCGCGGTGTCCGGTGAACACCCGACGCCGCGCCACCGCTCTCCCGGCACGCCCTGGAAGGTCGGTGTCAGGCGATCGGGCGAACGGCAGGTTCATGCCTCCCCGGCCGGGTACACGCCTCGCGGCACGCACTCTGGTGACGCCACCCCCGAGGAGAGGACCCGACGATCATGGCCGCCGACCGAGTGCCCGAGCACCTCGCGGACGCCGTGGAGCTCCGCACCGCGGACCCCGGCCGGGACGCGGCCGCGTGGCGGACCTACCAGCGCGGCCTGTCCGAGGTGTACTCCGGCATCGGCGCGGCCGACCTGGTCCCGGGGCCGGAGGTGCCCGCGGACGTGACGGCGGTCGTGCTGGCCGCCGCGGCCGACGAGGTCGTCGGCGGCATCCTGCTGCGCGCCCGCACGGTGATCCCGGCGGAGACCGGGTCGCCGCACCTCGCCGCCGCCATCGCCGAACGCGGGCCGGAGGGCGTGAACGAGATCGGCGGGTGCTGGATCCGGCCGGGGCACCAGGGCACGGGGGTCGGCACCGCGCTCGCCGGAGCGGCGCTGCGGGCGGCCGGGGCGGGCAGTGGTCGGTGGACGGTCACGTTGGCCAACCAGTTCAGCGTCGGCGTGGGCGTTCGGGTCGGGTTCGTGCCGGACGAGCGGTTCCGCGACCTGCCCTTCCCCGACGGCCGGTTCCGCAGCACGCTCTGCTGGTTCGACCACCGCGGTGCGGGGCGATGACGGCGACGTCGTGGCGCCCCGACGTCTTCGACCCGGCCGACGCCGAGGACCGTCGACGGCTCGACGGGCTCATCGCGTCCGGGCGGGTGTGGGAGACCAGCGACACCCTGCGGGCTCAGCTGCGCGACCTGGCGGAGGCCCGTCGGCCGGGCGACCGCGCCGCCGACGTGGCCGAGGTCCTGGCCGGCACGCCGCTGTCCGAGTACGGCCGGTGGGTCCACTACCCGTGGTCGGGGCGGCTCGTGCGGCTGCTGCCGCCCGCGGAGTTCCGCGAGCTGCGCCTGGACCGCAACCGGCCCAAGCTCGCACCGCACGAGCTGGCGCGACTCGCCGAGTTCACCGTGGGCGTCGTCGGCCTGTCCGTGGGCAACGCCATCGCGCTCACCCTCGCGCTCGAAGGCGCCGTGGGGCACCTGCGGCTCGCCGACCACGACACGCTCGACCTGTCCAACCTGAACCGGGTCCGGGCGGGCGTGCACGACATCGGGCGGGCGAAGACCGTGCTCGCCGCGCGGCAGATCGCCGAGTTCGACCCGTACCTCGGGCTGTCCGTGATGGACGGCATCGGTCCGGAGAACGTCGAGGAGTTCCTGCTCGGCGGACCGGACCTGGGGCCGCCGCTCGACGCGGTGGTCGAGGAGTGCGACTCGCTGAGCGTGAAGTTCCTGGTGCGCCAACGGGCGCGCGCGCACGGCCTGCCGGTGCTGATGGAGACCAGCGACCGGGGGATGCTCGACGTGGAGCGCTTCGACCTCGAACCGGCGCGCCCGCTGTTCCACGGGCTCACCGGGGACACCGGTGACACCGCGGACCTCGCCGACGCCGGTGGCGAGGCGGCCGTCGTCCTGCGCCTGGTCGACGGTCAGCGGATCTCGGCGAACCTGGCGGCGTCCTTCGTGGAGCTGGGGTCGACGGTCACCGCCTGGCCGCAGTTGGCCTCCGACGTGACGCTGGGCGGCGCGAGCATGACCGCGGCGATCCGCAACCTGGCCCTCGGCGAGGCGATGCCGTCCGGCCGCCGGTACCTGGACCTCGACACCGCCGTCCGCGAGCCCGTGACCGACGTGACGGCGCGGTCCGCCGAACCGGAAGCGCACCCGCGCACCGAATCGGTGCGCACGCCCGTGCCGGACCTGGTGCGGCACCTGGTGGAGCACGCGGTCCTCGCGCCGTCGGCCGGGAACGCCCAGCCGTGGCACTTCTACTGGGCCGACGACCGGCTCTGGGTGGCGCACGACCGCGACCGGGGCCGCAACCTCATGGACCCGCACTCCCGCACGGCGCTCCTGGCCCTGGGCGCGGCGGTGGAGAACGTGGTCATCGCCGCCGCGGACCGCGGCCTCGACACCGTCGTCGAACCGTTCCCGTTCGGCGACGTCGTCGCCGCGATCACCACCCGGCCCGGCGCGTCGGCCCCGGACGGCCTGCTGACCGCGTTGCGGCACCGCCGCACGCACCGCGCCCCCGGAACGCGGTCACCCCTGACCGCGGCCGAAGTCGCCTCGCTCACGGCCGCCGCGACGCACCACGGCGCACGGCTGGACCTGTGCCGTCGTCCGGCCGACCTGGAGGAGCTCGGCCGGATCATCGGCGCGTGCGACCGGATCCGGTTCCTGAACCCCCACCTCCACGCGGAGCTGTTCGGCGAACTGCGGTTCGGGCCCGACGAGGCCCGCGACGGGATCGACGTCGCCACGCTGGCGTTGCCGGCCGGGGCCGAGGAGGTCCTCCGGCTCGTCGCCCGACCGGAGGTCGCCGCCCGCCTCCGGCAGCTCGGCGGTGGCGACCGCCTCGCGCAAGCCGCGCGGGACGCGGTGGCCGGCGCGTCCGCGGTGGCACTGCTGTCGGTCCCCGACGACACCCCGGAGTGCTGGCTCGCGGGTGGCCGCGCGATGCAGCGGACCTGGCTGCGTGCCGAGCAACTCGGCCTCGGACCGCACCCGATGACCACCGCGATCTACCTGTTCGACCTGCTGGGCGGCCCGGCGGCGACGATCCTCGACGCCGCCGAGACCGCCGAGCTGCACGAGTTGCGCACCCGTTTCCACCGGGTGGCCCCGAAACCGGACGGCCCGCTGACCCTGCTCTCCCGCCTCACCCGCACCACCGGCCCGGCCACGCCGTCGCGGCGCCTGCCGGTCGACTCGGTGCTCACCGCGGGAGCACCACCGGGCCACCCGGCGGCCTGAGGGCCCGGTCGGCTCAGGACAGCGGCGTGAGGATGGCCTTGAGGTCACGCCGGCCGGCCAGGCCCAGCTTCCGATAGACGCGGGACAGGTGGAACTCGACCGTGCGCACGGTCAGGTACTGCTCCTCGGCGATCTGGCGGTTGCTGCGGCCGGTCCGGGCCAGTTCGCCGATCTTGCGCTCCTGCCTGGTGAGCCCGCCGGCGCGGTCCAGGGCGGTCATCCTGGCCAGCGCCTCCTCCGCCCGCGCGGACCACATCGCGTAACCCCGGCGGCGGGCGGTGTCCCGCACCGCTTCCAGCGTCTTGCGCGCCTCGCCGTGCAGCTCGCGCGTGCCCAGCGCGAGCGCGAGGTCGTACCGGGCGTGCAGCGAGTCGCCGACCGCGTCCGTGCCGTCCAGGACCGCGACCACCTCGCGCAGGGACGCGGGTTCGCCTCCCGCGACCAGCGCCGCGGCGTGCGAGGCCAGGCCGACCGAACGCGGGGTGCGCCAGCGGCGGGCCGCCGCCATCTCCTTCGACACCAAAGCCTGCGCCAGGTCGGTGCGGCCGATCGCGTTCGCGCACACCGCCGCCCGCGACCGCCACGGGGCCACGGCCGGGTTCGTCACGCCCCACGCGGTCAGGTCGCGCCCGCAGTCCAGGAAGTCCTCCAGCGCCCGGTCGTACTGCCCGAGCGCGAACCGCAGCGCGCCCCGCGCCATGAACAGCTCCGCGCGGTCCTGCACGCCCGCCAGCGGGCCGCTGAACCCGTGCTCCAGCAGCAGGTCGTGCGCGCGGTTCAGCTCGCCGAGGTCGACCAGCGCGGACACCAGCCACGCCACGGCCACGCTGCGGATCTGCCGGCACACGTCGCGCCGCAGCGACCCGGCGAGCACCTTGGCCGCGCCGCCGGGATCGCCGCCCAACCACATCAGCCGGGCCACCAGCAGCGCCACCACGCCACGCGCCTCGCCGAAGTCGATGACGTCCGGGCTGCGCATCGCGCGGACGCTGAGGTCCATCGCGGTGTCCAGCTCGTCGGCGTAGGCCAGCACCAGGATCCCGCACCAGAACGCCCCGGTCTCGCGCCCGCCGGGCAGCGCCAGCAGCTGCTCGGCGGTGGCGACCGTCCCGACCCGGTCCACGCCCCGGTTGGCCAGCTGCACGGCCCGCGCGGCGAGCCGCTGCTCCTCCGGCACGCCCGCCGCGTCCAACCCGGCGCAGTGCGCGTCGTCCGGCGCCGGTCCGCCCGGCACGTACACCAGGCCGCCCAGCTGGGGGCCGCGCACCCCGGCCGGGCCGCTGGCGAGCAGGTCGATCACCTCCCGCACCACCTGGTCGGCCTCACCCCACCGCCCGCGCTCCACCAGCTCGGCCCTGGTCCGCCGCACCCCCTCCAGGGTCAGCCCGTCCGGGCCGAGGTTCTCGGGCAGCCGCCACTCCACCGGGACGCGACGACCCGTGCCGGTGGACCGATCGACGTCGTGCTCCACACACACCCCCAAGATCCGCGTGCCCGCGCACGACGGCGACGGGCACGGCGTTGTCGTTTCGCCTCTGCGATCCCGTCGGCGTGCGGCGGCGCCACCGAGGGGAAGCGTGCACCACGAGGGGTGTGAGCGCGCCGCGGCGCCCGCCGGTCGGTGGCCTCGCCACCCGTGACCGCCGCGGTCGACAGCGCTCCCCCGCCCCAGCCGTGGGATTCGCGGTCCGCGACGCTGCGGGCCGATGCGTGCTCAGACCTGTGCGCTCAGATCGGGCGGAACGTCAACAACGTGACGCGCCCGGCGCCCGGTTCTCCGACCGGCGCGAAACCCGCTTCTGCCCCCAGTCGGGTCCAGTCCCCCCAACCCCTTTCGCGGCCACCCAGAATAGCCATCATCTCGATATCCGAAAGCTTACCGAGGTCAGGTACACCTGAACGGGTGAGAAGGTGGTTCACAATCCACAACCGAGCGTCACGATCGTCGCCGATGGCCTCCCTGACCCGGGCCAGCACGCGCACCGCGTCCAGGTCGTCCCAATTCTGCAGCGAGCGCTTGATCAGATAGGCGTCGAACCCCCGCGGCACCTTCTCGAAGAAATCGGTCGCGATCGCCTCGGCCCGGTCCGTGACGCCGCGGCGGGCGAATTCGTCGGCCGCGCCGGCGATCGCGAGCGGGTGGTCGCACACCGCGCCCGTCACGCCGGGGTGGCGGCGCAGCAACTCGGCCAGGAAGCTGCCGCGACCGCCGCCGACGTCGGCGATCCGGAGGTGCCGGCGCGAGCGCAGGTCGTCGAACAGCTCGAAGGTCTCGGGGCCGTCGTTGCGCACCATGGCCCGGTCGAACAGGTCCGAGGCCGCGGGATCGCCGCGCAGGTGCTGGTAGAACGGCTCGCCGAACAGGTGGTCGAACGCCGGTTCGCCGGTCCGCACCGCGTGCGCCACGTCCTCGTAGGGCCGCCACATCATCGGGTCGGTGAGGAACAGCAGCACGTCCCGGAAACCGCCGGGCCCGCCGGTGCGCAGGCCGTCGGAGGCGGGTGTGAGCGAGAACCGGCCCGCGCCGTCCTCGGCCAGCACGCCCGCGGTCGCGGCGGCGGCGAGCACGCGGCGCAGGCGTGACGCGTCCACGCCCGCCAACGCGGCCAGTTCCGCCGCCGTGCCGGGGCCGTCGGCCAGCAGGTCCGGTACGCCGAGCTCGACCAGGGCGCGGATCGTGCCGATCGACCACTTCACCGCCGCGAGGTGGAACACCAGTTGGCGAGCGTCGCCGCGGGCCGCGGCGGGCAGCACGGGCGCGGTGCCGTCGTCGGCCGCGAATTGTGCGCCGTCCATCACCGGACTCCTGTCATGTCGTCGATCGACCTCAACCACACCCGTCCCCGCACCGTCACGACACCGCCGCCACGAACCCGCCGTCCACCCGCAACACCGATCCGGTCACGTAGTCCGCCTGCCGGCTCGCCAGGTAGCCGACGGCCGCGGCCACCTCCTCGGGCGTGCCGTAGCGGCCGACGTCGTTGGCCACCCACTCCGCCGCCGCGCGCCGTTCGATCTCCGGCAGCTCCGTGCCCCAGCCGCGCTCCGGGCCCACGCGCGCCAGCCAGTCGCGCATGTACTCGACCATGATCGGCCCCGGTGACACGACGTTCGACGTCACGCCGGTGCCCTTCAGCTCGCGGGCCAGCGACACCGCGAGGTTGTGCCGGGCCGCGAGCGCCGCCGAGTACTGCGGCTGCATCGCGATCGGCTGGGTGGCCAGGCCGCCGCCGACCTGGATCACGCGACCCCACCCGCGTTCCCGCATGGCGGGCACGAACGCGCGGATCATCCGCACCGCGGACACCACGTTCACCTGGTAGGCGGCGGCCCACAGGTCCGGCTCCGCGTCGAACCACGGCACGAGGTCCGTGCCGCCCGCGTTGTTGACCAGGATGTCGACCGGTCCGCCCGCGCCCGCCGCGCGGACCACTCCGGCCGCGCCCTCGTCGGTCGCCAGGTCGCCCAGCGCGAGGTCCACCCGGTGGCCGTGGCCGCGCACCTTCTCCGCGACCACCTCCAGCTTGTCCCGGTCGCGGCCGTGGACCACGACGTCCGCGCCCTCGGCGGCCAGCACGTCGGCCACCGCCGCGCCGATGCCGGAACTCGACCCCGTCACCAGCGCCCGTTTGCCGGTCAGCCCCAAATCCACGAATACTCCTCGTGACCTTTATTCACCGACGACCCCTGGACGAGTGATCCTCGATTACCCGTCCAGGGGTCGTTTCCGCAGTTATCCGTCGACGCGCGCCAACAGCTCGTCGGTCAACTCGGCGAGCCGTGCCGCGTCCTTCGGCGAGAACAGCCCGGTGCGCACGCTCATCTGGCTGTAGAGGTTGAACGCGGTGAGCGGTTCGGCCGGCGGGTCGTCCAGCAGCCGCACGATCGGCGGCACGACCGCGGTGGCCGGTTTCGCCACCGCCTTCTGCTGCTCGATGTACATCGCGGTCGGCGGGTCGAACTCGCCCACGAAACCGGTCGACGTGGTGCCGGGGTGGAACAGGACGTAGCGCACCGGCCCGTCGCCGTGCCGCTCGGCGAAGGTCACGCCGAGCAGGTCGTCCAGCCGCCCGGTCATGAACATGGCGTTGACGCCGTCGTAGCGGCGGGTGCTCTGCAGGTCGTCCCACGCCACCGGGGTGTCGTGGCCGGGGCCCGCCACGTTGACGATCACCGGCCGCTCGGTCTTCTCCAGCGCGGGTCGCAGCCCGTAGCTGAACAGCAGCCTGCTCAGGTAGAACAGGGCGAAGTTGTCCTCGAAGCCCTCCGCCGTCTCCCGCCGGTACGTGCGGAAGAAGCGCGCGCACAGCACCAGGCCGTCGATGGCGGGGTTCGCGTCCAGGATCTCGTCGACGACGCGCCGGTTGGTCGACACCAGGCTCAGGTCGGCCCGGACGAACTCCAGGGAGCCGGGGGCGCGTTCCGCCTCACCGGCCAGCGCTTCGCCCTTGCGGGGGTTCGTGCCGAGCGCGACGACGTGGTCCCCCCGGGTGAACAGCGCCCGCGCCACGGCCGCGCCGATGCCGTCGGTGGCGCCCGTGATCACGAATGTCCTCTTCAAACCGTGCTCCCTGGATCTCGTTTATCGTTGAACTGGTGTGATGCGCGCTCAACGCATCGCCTCGATGACCCGGGAGAACGACATCATCTCGGGTTCGAGGACGCTGAAGTAGGAGATGCCGAATCGCTTGCGCGCCTCGTGCAGTTGCTCCACGCATTCTTCGGGTGTGCCGACCAGGATTGACGGCAACTCGACGAGCTGGTCGGCCGTGAGGTCCAGATCATTCTGCCACACATCGGCGATCACGCGTTCGGAGCCGGGCAGCAATACGCGGTGAACGGGAATGTTGAGTTCGACGTCGTGCACGCGGTCGCCGAGGTGCGCGTGCACGAATTCCACGCGATCGGCCAACTCGCCGACGGAGCCCAGCTTGAGGCCCTCGCCGTCGCGGACGCGGGTGGTCCCGGTGAACGCGATGACGTCGGCGCGTTCGGCGGCCAGCCGCAGCACCCGGTCGCCGCGACCGGCGACCATGACGGGCGCCGAGGCCGACTCCTTGAGCCGGTCGACCGTGCGCTCCAGGTGCGCGACCCGTTCGGCGGCGGGCGTCCAGGGCAACCCCGCCGCGTCGAACTGGCCGCGCTCGTAGCCCGCGCCGAGGCCGACCTCGACCCGGCCACCCGAGTAGCGGTCGATCGTCTCGACGTCGCGGGCGAGCACGGCCGGTTCGTAGAACGTCGTGTTCAGCACGAGCGTCCCGACGCGGACGCGTTCGGTGGCCTCGGCGACGAGCAGCAGGGTCGGCAGCGGCGCGGGCATCCCGAGGTGGTCGGACACCTGCACCACGTCGTAGCCCAACTGCTCGGCGAGCCTGGCCCTGGCGACCCACTCGGACCGCTCGACGGGCGTGAAGAGGCCGACGCCGAAGCGGAACGGCCGGTCGTGCACGGTGGTCACGCGCTCCCCCTTCAGTACGGGCGCGCGGCCCGCGCCGCGCGCAGTGCCGAGCCCCACCAGGCGAGCCGGTCGAGCATCACCTTCGCCGCCGCCTCGCTGCCCGCCGCGTCGCGCGGCGCGCCGTCGACGAAGAGGTCCCACACGTTGGTGAAGCTGACGGACTCGCGGACGGTCGTGGCGTGCAGCTCGGCGAACACGTGCCGCAGGTGCTCGACCGCGCGCAGGCCCGCGCCCGCGCCGCCGTAGGACACGAACCCGACCGGCTTCGCGTTCCACTCGGCGTTGAACCAGTCGATCGCGTTCTTCAGCGCGGCGGGCGGCGCGTGGTTGTACTCGGGCGTGACGACGACGAACGCGTCGGCGGCGGCGAGCTTGGCCGACAGCGCGTCGCGCACCCTCGCGGTGCCCGCGTCCGGTTGCCTGCCCGGTTCGGGCAGGACGAGCGGCAGCGGGTAGTCGAGCAGGTCGAGCAGCTCGACCCGGAAGTCCGGGTGGGTGCGGGCGACGCCCTCGAACCACCGCGCGGCGGTCGGCGCGAACCGGCCGTCGCGGACGCTGCCCACGACGACGAGGAGGGTGAGCGGTTCTGCGGTCATGACGGGACCTTTCCTGTCGTGGTCGTGCGGAGGCCGGTGAGGGCGACGGCGGCGCCGACCACCGCCGCCGCGGTGACCAGCGCCATCGCCGCACGGGGTCCGCCGGTGGCGAGCAGCAGCGCGACCAGCGGCAGCGACACGACCGAGCCGAGCTGCACGAACGTCTGGTAGACCGGCACGGCGGCGGCACGTCGGTCGGCCGGCACGGTCGCGGTGGCCTGGAGGTTCAGCGCGACGAACGACAGCACGAACCCGGCTTCGACCAGCAGCAGCACCGGCAGCACGGCGGTCGCGTACGGCTCCGGGTCCGGCCGCGCGAGGTAGAGGGCGTTGCCCGCGGCCGAGCACAGCGCGCCCGCCGCGATCAGCCTGGCCGTGCCGAACCGGCGCACGAGCCGCGCTCCGTGCGGCGCGGCGAGGACCAGCGGCAGGCTGGCGGGCAGCAGGGCGAGCGCGAGCCGCCACGGCGGGAGGTGCGCGAGCTGCGTGGTGACCAGCAGCAACAGCCCGATGTACGTGCCGTTCAGGACGGCCGCGCCGAACCCGGCGCGCAGCAGCGAGCCGTCACGCAGGACCGTTCTGTCGAGTGGCGGCGGCGGCGCGGCGGGCGCGCGGGGAATCACCCCGAGCCCGGCGGCGAACAGCACCAGCGCGACCGGCGCGGGGAACAGGAACGTCCAGTGCCAGTCGTTCGCGCTGAGCACGCCGGACAGCAGCAGGCCCGAGGTGAACCCCGCCGCGCCGAAGAGCGAGTAGACCGAGACGGCGCGCCGCCGTGCCGGGCCGTCGAACACCGAGACGATGATCGCCAGCCCGGCGGGCGCGGTGAGCGCGGCGCAGAAGCCCTTGACCACGCGGGTCGCGACGAGCACGCCCAGCGAGTCGGTGAGGCCCGCGACCACGGACGCCACCGCGAACAGCAGCATCGCGCCCAGGTAGAGCTCCTTGCGCCCGAGGCGGGCGGCCAGGTGGGGACCGGGCACGAGCAGCAGCGCGAACCCGAGCGCGAAGCCGCTCATCACCCACTGCGCGTCCGGGGTCGTGATGGCGAACCCGGCGCTGAGGGGAGTCAGCGCCGGGAGCACCACGGCGACCTCAAGGGCGTCGAGCAGCATGTTGCCCGAGAGGACGAACAGCAGCGCCCACGCCTTGCGGTCCCACTCGCCGCCCTCACGCACGGGCGGGCGCCTTGTCCAGCAGCGGCGCCAGCTCGCGACTGGCCAGCTCCAGGTGCCGGACCACCAGGTCGTCGGGCATCGCGCCGACGCTGGCCCAGAAGATCAGGTGCTCGACCGGCAGCCCTTCGGCGCGTCGGAGGATGCGTGCGGCGGCCTCGTCGGGGGTCATGATCTCCAGCGCGCCCCACGGGCCGTCCTCGCGGCGGTCGCGGAAGTCGCTCGGCTCGATCAGCGGCGGTGGCGGCGCGTCCGTGCCCTCGACCGAGAGCTGCCGGTAGCTGTTCATCTGGTGCGCGAGGTGCGGCGCGACCCTGGCCCAGGCCGCGTCCGGGTCGTCGGCGAGCAGCACGGGCAGCAGGTCGGACATCCGGGCCGACGCCGGGTCGTGGCCGCCTTCGACCAGCCCGTCGCGGTAGTGCGGGAGGATGTCGCGCGAGATGTGCAGCAGCCCGAGGCCGAGCCGGCCCGCGATGCGCGCGCCGCGCGGGCCGTAGAAGCCGCCCCACATGGGCACGGGGTCCTGGATCGGCAGCGGCGTGACGCCGCCTTCGCGCCACAGCCGCTGGACTTCGCGGATGACGCGTTCGGTCTCGGTGAACCGGCGGCCGTGGTCGGCGCCGACCAGCTCGAACTCGGGCACGCGGTAGCCGGCGCCCATGCCGAGCTCCAGCCGCCCGCCGCTGATGAGGTCCACGACGGCCGCTTCCTCGGCCAGGTGCGCGGGTTGGCGCAGTGCGGGCAGGGTGACGGCGGTGCCGATGCGGACGTCGCGGGTGCGCGCCGCCGCGGCGGCGGCGAACGTCAGCGGCTGGGGCAGGTAGCCGTCGGGGAACAGGTGGTGCTCGGTGAACCACACGCCGTTCGCGCCGAGCCGGTCGGCCTCCTCGCACAGCTCCAGGCTGCGCGCGTAGTGGTCCGCCCAGGGCCGTTGCCACTGCGCGGGGTTGCGCAGGTCGAAGAGAAAGCCGACGTCCATACCGGTCTCCTTGAAGTCAGTTCCGCCAGGTGCGCGCGCCCGCGAAGCCCGCGACGCGCTCAGGCCTGCGCCACCGGGCCGCCCGCCGTGGCACCTCTTCCTCCACGACCGCCACCGCTGCCGCCCGCAGCCGCAGGACCGCCGCCAACGCCGCCAACTCCACCGGGTCGGGATCGCCCTTCTCCACGCGCAGCAGAAGTTCGGGCCGCAGGTCTTGGCCACCCACCACCGGATGCGGGTCGCGGTCGCTTGCCACCGCCGACCGCGGGTCCCGGTCGCCCACCGCCGCCAACCGCCGGTCCCGGGCCGTCATTGCGGTGGGTTGCCGTGCTTGCGGCGCGGCAGGTCGGCGTCTTTGGTCTCCAGCATCGCGAACGTGCGGATCAGCACCTCGCGCGTCCGGCGCGGGTCGATCACGTCGTCCACCAGGCCGCGCTCGGCCGCGTAGAACGGGTGCACCAGTTCGCCGCGGTACTGGTCGATCTTCTCCTGCCTGGTGCGCGCGGGATCCGCGGAGGCGGCTATCTCGCGCCGGAACACGACGTCCGCCGCCGCCTCCGCCCCCATCACCGCGATCTCGTTGGTGGGCCAGGCGTACGAGACGTCCGCGCCGATCGACCGCGAGTCCATCACGATGTACGCGCCGCCATACGCCTTGCGCAGCACCACGGACACCCGGGGCACGGTCGCGTTGCAGTACGCGTACAGCAGCTTCGCGCCACGCCGGATGATGCCGTCGTGCTCCTGGTCGACCCCCGGCAGGAAGCCGGGCACGTCCACCAGCGTGAGCAGCGGGATGTTGAACGAGTCGCAGAACTGGACGAACCGCGCGCCCTTCTCGCTCGCGCGGATGTCCAGCACCCCGGCGAGCGCGGCCGGCTGGCTGGCCACGATCCCGACCAGCTGCCCGTCCAACCGGGCGAACGTGCACACCAGGTTCGGCGCCCACAGCGCGTGCACCTCGAAGTGGTGCCCGTCGTCGACGACCTCCTCGATCACGTCGCGCACGTCGTAGGACCGCGCGCCGTCCACGGGCACCAGGTCGAGCAGCGCGTCGCCGCGCCGGTCCACCGGGTCGTCACCGCGCACCACGGGCGGCAGCTCGCGGTTGTTGGCGGGCAGCATGGACAGCAGCAGCCGGACGTCGGCCAGGCAGCTCTCCTCGTCGTCGTAGACGAAGTGCGCCACCCCGGACGTCCCGCCGTGCACCTCCGCGCCGCCCAACCCCTCCATCGTGATCTCTTCGCCGGTCACGGTGCGGACCACGTCCGGCCCGGTGATGAACATCTGCGAGACACCGCGCACCATGAAGGCGAAGTCGGTCAACGCGGGCGAGTACGCGGCGCCTCCGGCGCACGGCCCGAGCATCACGCTGATCTGCGGGATCACGCCGGACGCGCGCACGTTGCGCTGGAAGATCCCGCCGTAGCCGGCGAGCGCGGACACGCCCTCCTGGATGCGCGCCCCCGCGCCGTCGTTCAACGACACCAGCGGCGCACCGGCCGCGATGGCCAGGTCCATCACCTTGTGGATCTTCTGCGCGTGCGCCTCGCCCAGCGCGCCGCCGAACGCGCGGAAGTCGTGCGCGTACACGAACACCCGCCGGCCGTCGACGCTCCCCCAGCCGGCCACCACGCCGTCTCCGTGCGGGCGCTTGGCCTCCAGGCCGAACCCGGTGGCGCGGTGCCTGCGCAGCGGCTCCACCTCGGTGAAGCTGCCCTTGTCCAGCAACAGCTCGATGCGCTCGTGCGCGGTCAGCTTGCCCTTGGCGTGCTGCCGCTCGGTGGCACGCGGGTCCTCGCCGGCCCTGGTCAGCTCCTTCAACGCGGCCAACTCGTCGATCCGGGCGACGTGGGTCTCCGGTTCGCGGACTGTCGTCATGCTTCCCCCCGATCTCAACCCAGCAGGGTGCCGCCGCTGGTGTCGATGAACGCGCCGGTGATCCAGCGCGCGTCCTCGGTCGCCAGGAACGCCACCACGTTCGCGACGTCGTCGGCCTTCGCGACCTGCTTGAACGCCGACAGCTGCGACATCGCCTCGACGGCCTCCGGGATGTCGAACACGGGGCTGCCGTTGTCGGTGATGCCCGGCGCGACGGAGTTCACCGTGATGCCGCGCGGCGCGAGGTGGCGCGCCATGTGCAGCGACAGCTGCTCGATCGCGCCCTTGCTCATCGAGTACGCCACCTGCTCGGGGTTGGCGACCCTGGTGACGCCGGACGAGATGTTGATGATCCGCCCGCCGTCGGCCAGCGACTCCGACGCGCGCTGCACGATGAAGAACGGCGCCTTGGCGTTGACCGCCATCAGCCGGTCGAAGTCCTCCGGCGTCACGTCCTCGGGCGCGAGGCCCGCCGCGGTCTGCGCCGCCGCGTTGTTCACCACGATGTCCAACGTGGTGGCGCCGGTGCGCTCGCGCAGCCCCCGCTCCAGGCCGAGGAACAGCTCGTGCACGTCGCCGGGCACGCCCAGCTCCGCCCGCACGGCGAACGCCCGGCCGCCGTCCTTCTCGATGAGCGCCACGGTCTCGGCCGCGGCCTCGTCGTTGCTCGCGTAGTGGACGGCGACCAGCGCGCCCTCCTCGGCCAGCCGCCGCGCGGTGGCCCGGCCGATGCCCCGGCTGGCGCCCGTGACCAGCGCGGTCTTGCCTTCGAGCTTGCCCATGGTGGTCCTCTCCTGAGGTGTGTGCTGTGGTGCGGGCGCCGTGCCGAGGCCGCTGACCATCCCGGCGAGGTGCGCCTGCACGGCGTCGAAGCGCATGAGCTCGCCGAAGACCTCGCGCAGCGGCTCCACCTCCGGCCCGCCGAGCAGCAGCAGCGCCTGCGCCTGGATGTTGGTCAGCGTCCGGGCGCCCGCGGCGTGCCGGACGGCGTCGTAGTGCTCCAGCTGGCCGTCGTCGTCGCCCGCGAGCCGCGCCGACAGCCGTTGCCCGAGCTCGGCGGCGTCCTGGAGGCCGAGGTTGAGCGCCTGGCCACCCACCGGCATCTGCCGGTGGGCCGCGTCGCCCGCGAGCAGCACCCGGCCCCGGCGGTAGGTCGCGGCCTGCCGGCTGGTGTTGCCGAACGCGTTGAGCCACGTGGGCCGCCCGCCGCCGATGTCCTCGCCGGTGACCTCCGCCCACGCCCGGACGACCTCGGCGAACGCGGGCGGACCCGACCGCGCCGCGGGCGTGGAGCCGAACACGTGCACCATGACGCGGGTGCTGCCGTCGGGCCAGCGGTGGGCGGTGGCCAGGCCGTTCGGGTGCCGCTCGAACCGCCGGTCCGGGAGGTCGACGCCCTCGACGTCGGCCCGCAGCATCTCCAGCGTGGCGTCCCGGCCGGGGAAGTCGAACCCGGCGAGGACGCGCACGGTGCTCTCCTCGCCGTCGCAGCCGACCAGGTACGCGGCGGTGATCCGGTCGGCACCGGCCACCGCGACGACGTGGTCCTCCCGCTCGACGAGGTCGGTCAGCTCCCGGCCGCGCAGCACCCGCGCGCCCAGTCGGACCGCCCGCTCACCCAGCACCCGCTCCAGCCCGGCCTGCGGGCACTTCCACTGCCCGGCGAAGCGGTGACCCGGGTCGGCCGCCGTGAGGTCGAGCCGGAGTCCGCCGAAGTGGCCGGGTCCGCCCGGCGGCAGCCCGCCGAGCGCCTCCAGCACGCCCCGCTCGGCCAGCACGTCCACGGTGCGGGCGTGCAGGGTCGAGGCTCGGGACTCGGTGGTGGGCTCGGTCAGCCGCTCCAGCACGGTGACCCGCGCGCCGCTCGCGCACAGGTCGCCCGCGAGCAGCAGGCCGACCGGGCCCGCCCCGACCACGACGACGTCGGTGTCCATCGCCTCAGCGCCGCTGTTCCGCGTAGGCCTTGGCGTGGCCGAGCGTCGCCCGGCTGTTGTTGCCCAGCGCGTCGCGGAGGAACGTCCTCGCCTCGGCCACGCCCGCGTCCGGTCCGAGGACCTTGGCGATGGTGTCCGGGTTGATGATCACGGTGTGCTGGGACGACGCGGTGGTGACGCCGTGCTCGTCCTCCTCGAACGTCCAGTAGCCGGTGTGCAGGGTCATCAGCGCGGGCAGGGTGGTCTGCTTGTAGGCGATCTTGTGGTGCGGGAAGCAGACCCGGACCGACTCGGTGGTGTGCGCGGAGCCGTCCTTGGTGAGCGTCTCCATCCGCAGCACCTGCAAGCCGGGCGTGTCCTCGGTCAACGTCACCGACGCCACGTGCGGCAGGCGCTCGGTCCACCGGCCCGCGTCGTTGACGAAGTCGTACACGTCCTTGGCCGCGCCGTCGATCGTGACCGAGTCCACGAAGGACATCGTCAGCTCCGCGGTCCTGGTGGCCAGCTCGACGTTCGCCTTCAACGACGGCAGCTCGGCCTTGCTGTTGCGGTCGACCGCCTGGTCGATCCACTCCAGCCCTTCCGGGTCGTCGTCGATCGCGCGGTAGGTGTGCAGCAGCCGCAGCCGCGTCTGCTCGCCCTGCGGCTCGATGACCCAGGTGCCGCTCATCTCCGCGACCGGCGGCGACGACACCTCCTGGGCGAAGGTGATGCGCAGGTTGTCCGGGTCGAGCTCGCGGCGCGAGGTCCAGTTCTTCGGCTCGCCGTTGGCCGTGGCCCAGATCCGGATGCGCTCGCGGTTGCCCTCGCGCTCCACGCAGTCCACGTACACCGACGGCGGGAACAGCCGCGGCCAGTTCTCCACCTCGGCGAGCATGCGGTAGACGTCCGCGGGCGGCGCCTGCACGGTGATCTCGTGCTCGACCTCGCGGACCGGGAAGCCGGTCATGGGTGTCCTCCTCGGTCGGTGCTGCTCAGAAGTTGCCCAGGCCGCCGCAGACGTTGAGCGCCTGCGCGGTGATCGAGGCGGCCGTGTCGGAGGCCAGGTAGCCGACGAGGCCCGCCACCTCCTCGGGCGTGGAGTACCGGCCGAGCGGGATCTTGGCGGTGAACTTCTCCATGATCGCCTCTTCGGTGGTGCTGTACGCCGCCGCGTAGCCTTGCCGGACCCGTTGCGCCATCGGGGTTTCCACGTACCCGGGGCACACCGCGTTGACCGTGATGCCGGTCGGCGCGAGCTCGTTGCCCAGGGCCTTGGTGAAGCCGACGACGCCGTGCTTGGACGCCGAGTACGGCGCGCCGAGCACCACGCCCTGCTTGCCCGCGGTGGAGGCGATGTTGATGATCCGGCCGCGGTCCTTGCCGCGCATGCCACCGGTGTTGAGCACCTCGCGGGTGACCAGGAAGACGCTGGTGAGGTTGGTGGCGATGACGTCGAGCCACAGGTCGTCCTCGATGTCGGCGGTCACGCCGCCGCCGCTGCGGCCCGCGTTGTTCACCAGCACGTCGATCGGGCCGTAGCGGTCGACGGCGGCCCGCACGACGTGGCGGATGTCGTCCTTCTCGCGCACGTCGCCGGTCGTGCCGTCCACGTCGAGGCCCTCGTCCTGGAGGTCCTTGACGGTGCGCAGCAGCGCTTCCTCGCCGCGGGCGCACAGGAAGACCCGGTGGCCCTGCTCGGCGAGCAGCCGCGCGGTCGCCAGGCCGATGCCGCTCGTCGCGCCGGTGACCAGCGCGACCTTTCCGTTGTCCGTCATGGGTTTTCCTTCGTGCTCAGACCGCTTGGGCGGCGAGGTGGGAGTTGACGAGGTCGACCAGGGCGGCGGGCGTGCGCGCGTCGGCCAGGGCGTCCTCGTCGAGGGAGATGCCGTACTCGCGCTCGATGCGACCGCCGGTCTCCAGCAGCGCCAGCGACTCGTAGCCCAGCTCCTCGAAGTCGCTCTCGGCGATGTCGCCGTCGAGGTCGACGGCCTCGTCCGTGCCGGCGCCTTCGCGGAGGATGCGCTTGAGGTCGTCGATGGTGAACTTCACGGACATGGTGGTTCCTCTCGGCAGTCTCAGGTCGGTTCGGGCGCGCGGACGACGACCGCGGAGTTGAACCCGCCGTGCCCGCGCGCGATCACCAGCGCGGCCTTCAGGTCCGCGCGGCGCGGCGCGCCGGTCACCAGGTCCAGCTCGTAGCGCTCGGACGGGCGGGTGTTGACCGTCGGCGGGATCACGCCGTCGCGCAGGGAGAGCAGCGCGGCGGCCAGGTCCAGCGGCGCGGCGCCGGAGTACAGCCGACCCGTCCCGGTCTTCGGCGCGGTCACGGGCACGCCGCGCGGGCCGAAGACCTTCGTGACGGCCTCCGCCTCGGCCCGGTCCAGCTCGGGCACGGCCGCGGCGTCGGCGAACACCACGCCGATCTCGTCGGCCACGGCGCCCGCGTCGGCCAGCGCGCGTTGGATCGCCTTCTGCAACGTCGGCGCACGGTCGCTGCCCGGCGGCGGGTCCATGGTGGACGCGTGGCCGGCGATCTCGCCGTAGACGTGCGCGCCGCGGGCGGTGGCGTGCTGCTGGTCCTCC
The DNA here is from genome assembly GCF_040656635.1 of Actinosynnema sp. NPDC049800. NCBI lineage: Bacteria > Bacillati > Actinomycetota > Actinomycetes > Pseudonocardiales > Pseudonocardiaceae > Actinosynnema > Actinosynnema sp. NPDC049800. The sequence continues at coordinate 45,987 of NZ_JBFAMT010000040.1, forward strand.
AGCACCAGCAGCGCGCCGCCCTCGCCCGGCACGTGCCCGGCGGCGTCCTCGTCGAACGGCAGGTAGGCGCGCCGCGGGTCGTCGTGCTCGCTGAGCCGGCCGCTGGTGAGCTGCGCGACCCAGCCCCACGGGCAGATCGACGCGTCGACCGCGCCCGCCAGCACCACCGACGTGCCGTTGCGGATCTGGCGGCGGGCCTGCGCGACCGCGTCCAGGCCGCCCGCCTGGTCGCTCACCACCACGCTGCTCGGGCCGCGCAGCCCGTTGCGGATGGAGATCTGGCCGCTGTTCACCGCGTAGAACCAGGCGAACGACTGGTAGGCGCTGACGTACTGGCCGCCCTTGCTCCACAGCGCCCGCAGCTCGTTCTGGCCGAACTCGAAGCCGCCGGAGTGGCTGGCGGTGATCACGCCGATGTCGTAGTCGGCCAGTTCGGACGGCACGAGCCGCGCGTCGGCGAACGCCCAGTCGGCCGCCACCAGCGCGAGCCTGGTCATCCGGTCGGTCTGCGGCAGCAGCCTGCCCGGCAGGTGCTCCTCGGCGACGAAGTCGCGGATCTCGCCCGCGAGCCGGGCGGGGTAGCTCGACGGGTCGAACCGGGAGATCCGGTCCAGCGCGCCGGCGCCGGCCAGGGTGTTGGCCCAGTAGGCGTCCACCCCGAGCCCGGTCGGCGCGGCCACGCCGAGGCCCGTGACGACGACGCTCACGACCGCACCCGCCCCGGGTCGGTGAGCACCACGGCGCTCTGGAAGCCGCCGAAGCCGCTGCCCACGGACAGCACCGCGTCGGTCCTCCAGTCCCGGGCCACCAGCGGCACGTAGTCCAGGTCGCACTCCGGGTCCGGGTCGTGCAGGTTCGCCGTCGGCGGCACCACGTCGTGCTGCATGGCCAGCACCGAGGCGGCGACCTCGATCGAGCCGATCGCGCCCAGCGAGTGGCCGACCATGGACTTGATCGAGCTGACCGGCACCCGGTAGGCGTGCTCGCCCAGGCTCCGCTTGAACGCCGCCGTCTCGTGCCGGTCGTTCTGCCTGGTGCCCGAACCGTGGGCGTTGACGTAGTCGATGTCCTCCGGGTTGAGCCGCGCCTGCGCCAGCGCGACCCGGATCGCCTCGGCCATCTCCCGGCCGTCCGGCTTCAGGCCCGTCATGTGGAAGGCGTTGGACCGGGTCGCGTACCCGGCGACCTCGGCGTACACCTTCGCCCCGCGGGCGAGGGCGCTCTCCAGCTCCTCCAGCACGAACACCGCCGCGCCCTCGCCGAGCACGAACCCGTTGCGGCTCGCGTCGAACGGCCGCGAGGCGTGCTCGGGGTCGTCGTTGCGCGGCGTGGTGGCCTTGATGGCGTCGAAGCAGGCCACGGTGATCGGCGAGATCGGCGCGTCGGTGGCGCCCGCGACCATCACGTCCGCCGAACCCTCGCGGATCACGTCGGTGGCGTAGCCGATCGCGTCCAGGCCCGACGTGCAGCCGGTCGAGACGACCGTGCTCGGACCCTCCGCGCCGACCGCCCAGGCGACCTCCGTCGCGAACGAGCTGGGCGCGAGGTAGTTGTACAGGTGCGGCACGGCGTAGCGGTGGTCGACCAGCTCCAGCCGACCGCCGTCGCTGACCGTCCGGTACTCCTGGTCCAGCCCCATCGTCGCGCCGACCGCGCTGCCGATGGTCACGCCGACCCGGCCGGGGTCGACCGAGGAGAACTCCAGCCCGCTGTCCTCCACGGCCTGGCGGGCGGTGACGACGGCGAACTGCGCGGCCCGGTCCATGCGCCGGACCTCCTGCGGCCCGAGGCCGTGCAGCTCGGCGTCGAAGTCGACCTCGGCCGCCACCTGGGAGCGGAACGGCGACGGGTCGAAGAACGAGATGCGGCGGGTGGCGGTGCGGCCCGCGGTGAGCAGGTCCCAGAAGTTCTTCACGCCCGGTGTGCCGGGGGCGGTGACGCCGACCCCGGTGATCACCACTCGACGGTTGGTCACGGTGTGCTCCAGTGGTAGAACCGGCTCGCCATCGCGTCCGCGGGCGAGCGCCACGTCTTCGGGTCGTAGGCCTCGATGAACGGCTTCAGGTCGTCGCTGATCCGGACGAAGCGCGGGTCGCCCTTGGCTTCCTCGATGCGCTCGCCGCCGTGGTCGTCGTCGAAGTCCTGGAGGTGGAAGTACAGGCCGCGGTAGTGGAAGAGCTGGCGCCGGCGGGTGCCCATGCGGCCCGGCATGTCGCTCTCGTCGAACTCCCGGAACAGCGCGGCGACGTCGCCCGCGGATCCCGGGTCCATCCGGGCCACGATCAAGGTGCTGTGCATCGGTCCTCCTCCTGGTCAGCCGGCCGGTCCGAACCAGCGGTCCAAGGCCGTCGGCAGGTCGTGGTGACTGCCCGGCGCGGCCCAGGCCACGTGGCCGTCGGGCCGGACGAGGACCGCCGTGGTCCCGCCGGGGAGGTCGTCGGCCGCGGTCGCGGTGACGACGTCGATCCGGTCGGCCCAGGGAGCCGCCCGTCGGCGCAGGACGGCGTTGTCCGCGAGGTCGAGCAGGACGCCCCGGCCCCGGCGCAGCAGCTCCGCGCCGCTCGTCCGGTGGTGGCCGCGGGCCAGGTCGAGGTGGGGCAACCGCAGGCCCAGCAACGGGTTCTCGCCGCCGCCGACGTCGTAGCGGATGTCCAGGCCGCTCACCCGGGCCGCGAGGTGGCGTTGCACCTCCGGGTAGCGCAGCAGCTCGGCGAACACCTCCCGCAGCGGCGCGACCTCCGCGCCGCCGAGGATGAACGTGCTCTGCGCACGGGTGTTCACCAGCAGTTGGCGGCCGACCTCGTGCCGCTCGGCGTGGTAGGTGTCCAGCAGGGACGGCGGCGCCGTGCCGTTGACGACGGCGGCCAGCTTCCAGCCCAGGTTCACCGCGTCCTGGACGCCGGTGTTCATGCCCTGGCCGCCGGCCGGCAGGTGCACGTGGGCGGCGTCGCCCGCGAGCAGCACGCGGCCGCGGCGGTACTCGGTGACCTGGCGGGCCGCGTCGCCGAACGCGCTCACCCAGACCGGCTCGGCCTGCGATATGTCGGTGTCGGTGAGCCGCTTCCAGACCTCCGCGACCTCGGCGAACGCCGGCGGTCCGGTGCGGCGGCGCGGCGGGGTGCCGCGCTCGCCCACGATGACCCTCGTGGTCCCGTCGGGCAGGCGCGCGGTCATCACCATGCCGCCGGGCACCTGCTCGCCGATCATCCGCGGCTCGATGTCGATGCCGCGCAGGTCGGCCATCAGCAGCTCGGTGGTGGCGTCCGTGCCGGGGAAGTCGAACCCGGCCAGCTTGCGCACCGTGCTGCGACCGCCGTCGCACCCGACGAGGTAGCGGGCGCGCACCGTCTCCGAGGTGCCGCGGACGTGCGCGGTGACGCCGTCGGCGTCCTCCTCGAACCCGACGAACTCCGTGCCGCGCCGGACGTCCGCGCCCAGTTGGCGCACCCAGCCCTCCAGCACGGCCTCGGTGCGGTGCTGCGGCACGGTCTTCGCCGACTCGCGCGCCGCGCCGAGCACGCCGAGGTCCAGCGGTATGCCGCCGAAGTGCCCGAACGTGCCCGTCTCGATCCCGCCGAACCGCGGCAGCAGGCCGCGCTGGTCGAACACCTCCATCGTGCGGATGGTGAACCCGATGCCCCGCGACTCGCCGGTGCGCTCGGGCAGCCGTTCGAGCACGACCACGTCGACGCCCGCCAACCGCAGCTCGCCAGCCAGCATGAGACCCGCGGGTCCCGCGCCCACGACAACGACCGATGGGTACACAGTCCCCTCCTCGGGGGTGGAAGGCTTCATTCGGAGAGCCGGCAGACGACCGCGCCGGCGGCGATCGCGTCGCCCGGCTTCGCGGTGAGGCCGCGCACGACGCCCGCCCGGTGGGCGAGCAGCGGTTGCTCCATCTTCATCGCCTCGACGACCAGGACCAGGTCGCCCGCGGCGACCCACCCGCCCTCCTCGACGGCGACCTTCACGGCGGTGCCCTGCATGGGCGACACCAGTTCGTCGCCCGTCGCGGCGGCCTTGCGCGCCGCCGCCCGCGGTTTGCGCACCGCCGTGGCGACGGGTCCGCGCGCGGCGGGCGCCGGCGACGGCAACGACACCTCCAGCCGACGGCCGCCCACCTCGACCACCACCGTCTCGCGCGGTGCGGCGGCCGGTTCCTCGTGCGGCTCGCCGTCGTAGGGCGGCACGCGGTTGTCGAACTCGGTCTCGATCCACCGGGTGTGCACCGCGAACGGCTCGCCCGCGAACGCCGGGTCGTCCACCACCGCGCGGTGGAACGGCAGCGTGGTCGGCACGCCGTCGACCTGGAACTCGGCCAGCGCGCGGGCCGCCCGGCGCAGCGCCTGCCCGCGCGTCGCGCCGGTGACGACCAGCTTGGCCAGCAGCGAGTCCCACGCGGGCCGCACGACCGTGCCGCTCTCCACGCCGGAGTCCAGCCGCACGCCCGGCCCCGAGGGCGGCGCGAACCGCGTCACCGTGCCCGGCGCGGGCAGGAAGCCCCGACCGGGGTCCTCGCTGTTGAGCCGGAACTCCAGCGAGTGCCCGCGCGGCACGGGGTCCACGTCGTCCAGCCGCTCGCCGCGGGCGACCCGGAACATCTCCCGCACCAGGTCGACGCCCGTGACCTCCTCCGTCACCGGGTGCTCGACCTGGAGCCTCGTGTTGACCTCCAGGAACGAGATCGTCCCGTCGCGGGCGACCAGGAACTCGCACGTGCCCGCGCCGACGTACCCGACGTGCGCCAGGATCGCCTTGGACGCCCGGTACAGCTCGGCGTTCTGCTCCGGGGTGAGGAACGGCGCGGGCGCTTCCTCGACCAGCTTCTGGTGGCGGCGCTGCAACGAGCAGTCCCGGGTGGAGACGACCACGACGGTGCCGTGCCGGTCGGCCAGGCACTGCGTCTCCACGTGCCGCGGCCGGTCCAGGTAGCGCTCCACGAAGCACTCACCGCGCCCGAACGCGGTGGTGGCCTCGCGCACCGCCGACTCGAACAGCTCGGGGATCTCCTCCCTGGTCCGGGCCACCTTCAGGCCGCGGCCGCCACCGCCGAACGCCGCCTTGATCGCGATCGGCAGCCCGTGCTCGTCGGCGAACGCGACCGCCTCCCCGGGCCCGTCGACCGGCGCGGGCGTGCCCGCCACCAGCGGCGCGCCCACCTCGCGGGCGATGCGCCGGGCCTGGACCTTGTCGCCGAGCGCGCGGATCGCGTCGGGCGAGGGCCCGATCCAGGTCAACCCGGCGTCCAGGACGGCCTGCGCGAACCCGGCGTTCTCGGACAGGAAGCCGTAGCCGGGGTGCACGGCGTCCGCGCCGGACTCCCGTGCGGCGGCGAGCACCTTGTCGATGTCGAGGTAGCTCGTCGCCGGGGTGTCGCCGCCCAGCGCGAACGCCTCGTCGGCCAGGCGCACGTGCGGCGCGTCCCGGTCGGGCTCGGCGTACACCGCCACGCATTCCAGTCCTTCGTCGCGGCACGCGCGGGCGACGCGCACCGCGATCTCGCCGCGATTGGCGATCAGCACTTTTCGCACGGTAGGACCCCCATCCCCGTTTTCCCACACGACCGTGCTCCGGGCAGGTTCGACCGCCCCGGAAACAATTCCGGGGAAAATCGACCTGAACGGTCAGAGCGAGCCGTTGTCCCGCATGTTCTCGGCGATCCGCCGCAGCACGTCGTTGGCCGCGAGGAACTCCTCCTGCGTGATGCCGCGCAACTGCTCGTCGGCGTGCGCGTTGACCAGCACCTCGGCCCTCGCGTGCGCCGCGGCGCCCGCCTCGGTCAGGGTGATCGCGTCGCCGTCCAACTCGGCCCAGCCGCGCGCGACGAAATCCTCGACGACCGGCCGGTAGGACTGTTCGCGGTCCGCCACGAGGAACGGCGCGAACGCCTCGTCGATCGCCGGCACGGTGCCGACCCCGATGGTGATGGCGTGCAGCACCTGCCACTGCCGCCGGTCGATCCCCACGTCCCGCAACGCGGTCGTGGTCGCGGCGTCGAACGCCTGGTGCAGCAGGAGCAGCCAGTAGCCGATGCGCTTGGTGGTGTTCTGCTGGAGCATGGACCCTCCCCCTCGGGCGACTGCGGTCAGCGGCCGTGGCCGCGGTCGTGCGGGATCACCCAGTACGGCGTGAGGGTGATCCGGTCGAACAGCCAGCGGCCGTCCACCAGGGCGTACGAGTCGGTGAACTTGCCCGCTACCAGGTACGCCTCGCGGTCGAAGACGACCTTCTCCTCGAAGAAGCACACGCCGCTCGCCCGGTCGCCCCGGACCTCCACGTCGTGCCCGTGCACGAACTGCTTGACCAGCACCCCGGACGCGACCGGGTTGTCCGCGTCGATCCGGGCGGGCAGTCCCGCGAAGTACTCCGCGATGGCGGCGCGGCCGTCGGCCCGACCGACCTCGCCGTAGTCGAGGTGCGCGTCCTCGGTGAACAGCTCGCCGACGCTCCCCCACGCGCCGTCGTTGATCAACCGGGGCAGGCGGTTGCGCAGCTCGTGCAGCGCCCGCGCCTGCTCCAACTCGTCGACGCGCGCGGCGAGCGCTTTCACCTGCGCCGCCAGATCGGCTTCTTCGGCCATGGCTCGCGTTAACCCTTCGTCACATTCGCGATGAGTTGCGCCGGTCCCGATCCACGACTTATCGGAATTGTCGGTGTGGGACACGCTCATTCACACGGGATCGATGCTGGCACGGCCGCTTCGACGCCGACAAGGGTTGCGACCGGATACTACGGTCGACCCGCAAACTCGCGACCGACAATTTGTGACCCACGTCACCGCCCCGCGTCGCCTAATGGGACGCGGGGCGGACGGGGTAGTGCCTCAGGCGTAGTGCTCCAGTGCCGCGCGCAGCTCGTCGCGGCCGGTCACGCCGAGTTTTTCGTAGGTGTTGGAAAGGTGGAACTCGACCGTGCGCAGCGCCAGGAACAGTTTCGTCGCGATCTCTTTGTTCGAGTATCCTGCGACCACCAGTTCGGCGATGCGCGCCTGCTGCCGGGTCAACGCCGGCCTGCGCGGCGGCGCGGCGACGGCGGCCAGCGCGCGCTCGGCCAGCTGCGCCCGCTGCGGGTTGCCGGTCTGCCGGGCCAGCCGGTACGCGCACTGCAACCGCTGCCGGGCGCCCACCACGTCGCCGCGCGCGGCCAGCCGGATGCCGAGCTCGTAGTGCGACCGCGCCAGCTCCGGCCACGCCTGCGCCAGCTCCAGCAGCTGCCCGGCCTCGCTGAGGCGCTCGACCTCCTGGCCGTCGGCGTCCACGACGGCCAGGGCGCACAACGCGCGCCCGACCGTGCGGGACTCGCCCCACAGCACGGCGGCCTCGTACTCCTGCCGCGCCAGGGCGACGGCGAGCTGGTCCCGCCCGGCCGAGAACGCCGCCAGCGCCGCCTCGCTGCGCCACGGCGTCACCGCCGGGTTGGCCACGCCGCGCGCGATCAGCTCCCGCCCGCAGCCCAGGTACTGGGCCACCGCCAGACCGGGCCGCCCGTCCGCCATCGCCATCGCGCCGCGTGCGGCGAGCAGCACCGGGCGGCACGCGACGCCGGCGTCCAGCGCCTCGTCCAGCCGGTGCTCCCGGGCCAGCGCGCGGGCGCCTGCCGCGTCGCCGCACTCGGCCAGCAGCTCCACCGCCCAGCCGGCGGCGACCAGTCGGGTCTCGAGCTGCGTGTCGGCCGACATCAGCCGGCCGAGCAGCGCGTGCGCGCGCTCCACGTCGCCGAACAGCCGGGCGATGCGCGCCTGGAGCAGCGCCACCACGCCGGAGACCTCCGGCCGGTCGGCGTTGAGCAGGCTGTGCGCGTCGGCGGTGACCAGTTCACCGCCGTAGATCAACGTCGACAGCGCCCGTGCGACGCAGACCTCGCGGCTGCGACAGGCCTCGTCCTCCAACGCCTCTTCGGCGCACCGGATCGCGCCGACCCAGTCGCGCCCGACCACCAGCAGGCGCAGCGCGCGGTCGGCCGCGCACGGCGACCCCGTGGCCGCGTCGACGTGCTCGACGGGCACGACCTCTCCTCGCCCCAACGGCAGGAACGCCTCGAACAGCGGAGCGTCCCTGCTCTGCCGAGACCACGACCGATCTGCCGAATGCCCCATCCCGGCCCCCTCGTGAACGTCCCCACAGCGCCGCCCTCACCCTGACGGCCCACCCACCGAAACCGGTCACGCTCGGTCAGAACACCTGTAACCCACGGTAGAACCATCCGATTCCAATATCCAGCGGGACAGGCCCCGGGGCACGCCCGTGATCACACCGGTCCTGTGAACACGAGCACCCTTCGCCTGCCGAACGGAGGCACGCGGCGCGGCGGCCGGAGGACGGCGGCGGGCTCCGTCAGGCGGTCGGGTTCGGGTGGAACTCCACGTAGGTCCGGATGGTGTCCACGGCGGAGATGCCGTAGATCTCCTCCACCGCGTTCGCCGCCGCGTGGCAGGTGCGGAAGCGCTGGAACGGGGTCAGGCCGAGCCGGTTGATCTGGAGGTACGTGCAGTTGAGCAGGAACCGGTAGCGGAGGAAGTCCGGGTTGCGGAACACGGCCTCGCGGTAGGCCCGGTTGCCGAACATCAGCGCGTGCATCGGGGCCCGCGGCCGGGCGGCGGGCGGTTCGGCCGGTATCGGCGGGAAGACCAGGTCCTGCGCGATCAGCGGCTCGACGCGCCGGCCGTAGTCGTGGCACCGGGCGGCCCACCGGCGGGCGTACGGGGTGCGGTTCGCACCGCCCTCCAGGGTGGCGAGCACGGCCCGCGTGCGGGCGACCAGGGTCTCGCGGTGCGCCTCGTAGTGCGCGTCGAACGCCGCGCGGACGGCGTCCGGGTCGGCGCACGAGTGCAGGAACCCCTCGGCGTGGGAGCGGTAGGACGCGAAGCCCGCCGTGACGGGCGGGCACGCGGTCACCGTGGTGGCCAGCATCAGCTCCAGCGCGATCAGCTCCTTGGCGTCGGCGCCGGCGCGGACCTGGTCGAGCATCCGGAACAGCAGGTTCGTGTTCTCGGAGGCGAAGGAGGCCATCAGCTCGCCGGTCTCCGCGCTGCGGATCACGTGCGGCCTGGTGTCGTAGGGCTGCTCGTGGATGGAGTTGTCGGGGAACCACGGCACCAGCGGCCCGTGCTCCTTCTCGCGCCGGGCCAGGAGCCGGTGCTGGGCCAGGTCGTGCGCCAGGTCGGGCTCGGTCGTGGACGGGTGCGCGGCCAGGTACTCGCCGACCACGGCCTCGATGCGCGGCCGGACCACGCGCGCCCACGTGTCCGGGTCGGTCTTGGCGAACAGGCGCAGGTGCGGGCCCTGGCGCCAGTGCCGGGCGAGGTAGAGGCCGGCCACGCGGGAGCGCAGGTGCTGGAAGACGGGGCGGACCGCGTCGAGGATGAGCCGGTCCTTGTCCGGGTCGTAGTAGTAGACGTGCAGGCTGTGCCACGTGGTGCGGGTGTCCGGGCGGGAGGGTTCGGCGTCGACGGTCACAGCGGTGCCACCTCGTCGTGGTGATCGGGGAGTTCGGACAGCGTTCGGGCGGTGAGGGAGGCCAGTCGCGCCTCCGTGGCCGCCGAGAGGCCGAGGCGGTTGCACAGCAGGTGCGCGCAGCGCAGGACCACGTACGGGACCACCGCGTCGTCGGGTCGCAGCGCCCGCGCCAGGCCGGCGAACGGCGACAGCGCGTCCACTGGCGCGAAGTCGCCCCGCGCCCGCAGCCCGGTCAGGGTCGCGTGCAGGACCCGGATCGACCGCCACCACGCCCCGAGGACGTCGGCGCGCGCGAGGTCGGCGGGGTCGGAGGACGCGTGCTCCCACAGCCGCCGGGTCTGCTCGCGCAGGTCGTCACGGCGGTCCGCGTGGTGGCGCGGTGACGGCAGCCGGGTCCGCACCGCGGCGAAGCGGGAGGCGGCCCTTTCCAGGTCGGGTTCGCACACCGCGAGGGCGAGCGTGAGCATGGCCAGCGCCGCGCCCGCCCGCCGCTCGGGAGGTGCGGCCAGGAGGTGGACGGCGATGCGGCTGGAGTCGGCGAAGTGCCGTTCGACGGCGCGCAACGCCCGGCCCTCGCCGTACGCGTGGTGCTCGGGCTCGTAGGCGATGAACTCCACGGTGTCGACCGCCCGCAGCCGCCGGTCCCACTTGGCCAGGCGCTCGCCCTCGGCGCGGCGGCGGGCGACGGCCTCGTAGTCGCCCTGGGACCAGGCGTCCGGGGGCGACGGGTGGTCGGCCAGGTGCCGTGCGCACGACCGCACCACCGCCGACCGGATGCCGGCCGCCGGGGCCCTGGCGAGCAGGCGCAGGCGCACGTGCGGTCCGCCCTCCCAGTAGCGGAGGAAGAACCAGCCGGCGACCTGACCGGCCCGGGTCAGCTCCTCGCACACCGGGGCCATCGCCCCGGTGACGAGGAGGTCCTGGTCGCCGCGGTGGAAGACGTGCGCGGCGACCCAGTGGCGAACCGGTTCAGCCATGCCGGTCCGTCGTGGAGAGCTCGAAGACGTACTCGGTGACGCGGCGCCCGTGCCCGCCGTGCCGCGGTGCGTCCGCCGGGTCGGGCAGCGCTTCCTCGAAGATCACGTCGGTGTCGGCGCCGCGCGGCAGGGAGGGCAGCAGGAACCAGCTCGCGAAGTCGACGTAGACCGGTTTGCGCGACGCGTCGCGACGGCCGGTCGTGCGGACGAAGCACCGGCGCGGCAGGCCGTGCGCGCCGCGCCAGCGGGCCAGCTCCAGCAGGAAGTCCGCGTCCGACCGGCCCTTCGCCCGGACGGGCACGTGCGCGGCGGGCACCCGCCACCCGGCGCGGACCGCCACGACCCGCCCGACCGCCAGCCGCGGCCTGCGCCGGACGCCGTCGACCGGGGCGCGCCAGCCGACGTCGTCCCAGGCCGGGTTGGGCGCGAACGCCGTCTGCGGCTCGCCGAACACCGCCACCAGGAACCGCAACGCCGGCGGCAGCGCGCGTTCCACGAGCATGCCCAGGGCGAGCGGGCGCACCTCGCGGCCACCGTCGTCGCACAGCAGCAGCCGGCCGCTCGTCGGGTCCTGCCGGACCCACAGGTCGGTCAGCGGACGTCCGCCCGGCTCGCCGCCGGGGTAGTCGATGACGTGCGGCACCGCCGCCGCGCGTTGGTTGAGCTGCGAGCCGAAGGCGGCCCGGCACTCGGCCAGGGCCACGTCCGGGCCGGGCACGGGCGCGCGGGCGGGCGTGACGACGCCGGCGGCGGTGAGCAGGTGCTCGACCCGGGTGATGCCCCAGCCGTAGCCGGTGCGCACGGTGTTGAGCACGAACCCCGGTCCGTCCGGGCCCGGCAGCTCCTGGCCGTAGCAGCACACCGAGCGCGGCGCGCGGACGTGCGCGGGCCAGGACGCGGCGAGCTTCGCGAGCACCTGCGGGTCGACCGACACGGTCTCCCGGACGCCGTCGTCGTCGCCGTACAGGCCCGCGGCGACGGCCCGCCACGACACGGGGGTGGTCCGCGGGCCGGGATCGGCTCGGTACGCCCGGTACAGCCGCAGGAACGGCACCCTGGCCCGCGCGCCGAACGTGGCGCGGAAGAACTCGGCGAGCGCGAGCTTGACGGGCAGCGAGCGGTCCATCACGCCGAGGAAGCCGCGGATGGCCTCCAGGTCCTCGAGCACCGGCCGCCACCGCTCGCGCGAGCAGACGACCACCGGTCGGGGCAGCACCGCGTTCTCCAGCAGCACGGGCCGGTCCGGCGACCACGGCGGCCGGCCGAGGGCGGTCAGCAGCGCGTCGAGCAGGTCGCGGACGAGGCGCGAGCGCTCGACGCGGCGCGCCGCCGCGGTCGACGTGCCGTAGCCGGCCACCGCCGCGCGCAGGTCCCGCAGTCGCCCCGGCCACGGTGATCCGGCGGCGTGGGCCTCGACCCAGCGCGCGAGGTGGTCCAACGGGTCGGCGGACTGGTCCGGGAACGGCCGCCGCGCCTCCAGCAGGCCCAAGGACACCAGTCGGTCCACGTAGTCGCGCACCCGGTCGTCGGGCACCCGGTCGTCGGGCGCCGGGGCCAGGTGGCGGCCGAGCGACCCGATGGTGGGTGCCGGTGTGGTGCGGACGAAGTCGAGGACGTCGCGCACGGCGTCCGCCACGGAGACGACCGGCTCGTCGGGGCCGGCGCCGAGGAACCACCACCGGTCGCCTTCCCGTTCGACCGAGGGGTTGACCCGCAGGCCCACGTGGTCGCGCAGCTCCGGGCGCCCGGCCAGGGCGGACCACAGCGCCAGCACCGCCGCCCGGTCCAGCTCCACGACGCCGCGCCACCCGAGGTCGCCCGAGGTCGCCACCGCCGGGCCGGCACTCCCCCACCCGCCCAGCCCGCTCACCGTGAACGACGCGTACGGGCTCGGCTTGGCCGCCGCGCGGGCCAGGTACTTCGCCAGGCTCGCCACCGCGCGGGGACGCGGCCCCACCCCGTCGTCGAGCCACCGGGACGCCTCCCGCGTGAGGTCCGGGCTGCCCAGCACGAGGGCGAACCGGAACGCGTCCCGCCCGGCCGCCACCCGCACCGCCTCCCGTGCCGCGGCCTGGTCGGCGGCGAGCGCCGCCGGCACCCCCGCGGTCAGGTCACCGGCCCGCACCAGCGCGTCGGCCCAGTGCTCCACCCGTGCCCGGATGCCCTCGGGCAACGACCGCCGCACCGACCACACCCGTCCGGCCGGCCGCTTGCCCTGGAACACCGCCCGCCGCAACGCGACCAGGAGCGGCCGGTCCTCGTCCGCGCAACGCCCGATCACCGGGTGCAGCAGGTCGGACAACGCCGCGCCCTCGTCCCTCAGCCACCGTTGGAGCGCAACGACTTCCTCCGCCGCCGCCCACGCCCGCCCGCACCGCAGCGCTTCGAGGTCGGCCACGGGCGCGCCACCGACCCGCACGCCGAACACACCGCCCACCTCGAACCCGGCCGGGCCCGGCCCGGGATCGGTGACTGCTTCGTGCGGCAAGGGTTCCTCCAGACCTCGCACCGACGGGGGATGCGGCAACCTCAGGGCTCCCGCACCCCCGCGCCGATCAGCTCACCCGGATCCGCTGTCCGGTCAGGCGACGACCCCACAGCTGCCGCCGCGGTCGCAGTCGTCGTCGCACTCCTCGCTGGACGCGCCGAGCTCGGTCAGCCCGTGCCCCTGCACCAGCTCTTCCGGACCCGCCGCGGGCACCACACCGATCGTCTCGACCAGCAGGTCGTCGAAGTTCAGCACAGGCTTGGAGACAGTCATGAGATCACTTCCAGAATAGGGATCATCGTTGTGCCCGAACGGTTCCCGGGCACCTCGTCCAGTGCAGCACGACCGATCCGGTATCCCGCCCCAAACCACTCGTGCGGGTTGCGCGGGCCGAGCTCGCGGCCCGCACGCCTCGTGGTCGTCGCCGTCACGCCACGGCGGTCCTCCGTCACCCGGCCGTGACCCGCTCGAACCGCTTGGTGCGCCACGGGTAGTCAGCCGAGCGGTCCGGTCACCGTGACCCCGGGTCGGGGCGTCCCCAAAAGCAGGAAGGACAACGCGTGCAGCGGACCGGTCAGGCCGAGCACGGCGTCGGTGGACGCGTTGGTGCCGTCGGAGTGGATGCGGGCGGTGAGACCGCACGCCGTCGCGGCGAGGGTGGCGCGGTGCACGACCAGTCCCGCCTCGGCCTGCTGCAACCGGTACCAGCGGTCGCCGAACGTGGCGCTGCCCGTCGTCTGGTCGCCCACCGGCACCACGACCGCCGCCGCTTCCGACAACGACAGGCGGGTGTTCGGTTGCAGGCGGCCGGACAGGACGTCCCCCGTGCCGCCCGCGGCGACCAGGGCGCCGGTCGACCGGTCGTACCGGTAGCCGCCGGGAGGGATGCCCGCGACCCGTTGGACGATCACGTAGGGCGCCACCGTGACCGGCTCGTCGTGGCTGCCGGGCAGGTCGCCCGGATAACCGGCGGCGGCGTGCGCCAGGACGGTCGCCAACGCCTCCGCGGTGATGTGCCGCGGCAGGAACCCGGCTTCCGGTGACGCCCGCAGCGGCAGCGCGTCGGCCACGCGCACCGCCCGTGCCGCGGGCAGGCGCACGACCGCACCGGGCGACGCCGGCCGCGGCACGGGCAGCACACCGGGGTGCGGCGCGGCCGACGCCGCGTGCAGCGCGGTCAGGCAGGGCAGCCGGTCGACCACGCTGGGCGGTGGGTGTTCCTCGACGGCGGCGGGCAGTCGTGGCGGGTCGCCCGGCGGCACCGCGTTGCCGGACGTGCACGTGAGCGCGGCCAGCACGCCCTCCCGCGTCGGGTCGAGGCCGAGCAGCCACTGGCAGGCCGCGTCGTCGAACCGCAGGTGCACCGCCGTGTCGAGGTCGAGCCGCTCGCCGAGCGCCAGTGCCTGCGCGCTGAGCACGCCGACTTCCTGGCACTGCAGGCGATACGCGAACTCCTTGTACTTGAAGCCGTTGCGCCAGAACACCGCGGCGAGCACCACGACCACGTCTGGCACACCGGCCGAGTGACGGGTCAGCGACGCGTGCAGCAGCGGCCGGTGGTCCCCCGGCCGGATCAGGTCGAGGGCGTGGTGCGCGGCGTCGTAGTGGTAGAGCCCGGCGGGTTCGCCGAGCGCGACGTAGGCCTCGATCGGGTACAGCGCGCCACCCGACGGCGCGGGCCGCTTGAGCCGCACGCGGCGGTGGGACCACTCGGCGCGGGTCACGCCGAGCAGGCCGCGCAGCAGGTCGCCGTGCGGTGAGGGCTCCCGCGCGGGCAGCACGACGCGGCCCGCGTACCGGTAGCGCTTGTACGTCGGCGGCGCGGCCGTCCAGTCGACCGGCTCACGCCCGCGCTCGGCGAGGGCGCGCAGGTAGCGGCGGGTCGCCTCGCCCGGCACGACGGCGGGCTGCGAACCCGGTGCGATCACTCGGGAACCGGACACGGCTCCTCCCGGCACGTCAGGGGAACGGGTGGGGGTGCGGGTTGACCTCCTCGGCCGCCAGGTCCGTCGAGCGGTGGCCGAGCAGTCGGGGCACGGTGGACAGGCGCGGCAGGCCGTGCGTGCGACGGTACCGGTGGCCGAAGGTCATCGGCAGCGTCCCCGGCACGACGACCTTGGCGCACGCGAAGCCGCCCGCCCGCTGTTCCGACGTGGTCGTGTCGACCGCGACGACGTCCAGCCCGGTGTCCAGGTAGCGCCGGACCAGCTCGGCCAGGTCGTCGCCCAGGTCGTGGTGGCGCGGCCAGGCGGTCCGCGCGGCCAGGTCGGCCGGCGGCACGGCCGAGCGGTCGTCGAGGAAGCCCCACCGGCCGGCGGTGTCGCGGTGCCCGTAGAGCAGGGCGTGGTCGCGCATCTCGCGGACCTCGTCGGGGTCGGCGACCATCTTCGCCGCGCCGTCGGCGTCGAAGCGCCCCAGGCGGGTGCCGATGCCCGCGGCGGCGTCGGTGAGGGCCGCGTGCAACGCGCGTTCCGGATCCGGGTGCGCCGCCGCGCTGCACCCGTGCAACGGCACCTCGGGCCGGTCCCGCGCGTCGACGGCCAGCACCAGCACCGCGGGCACCCGCTGCTCCAGCGTGATCGAGTAGGCCGACACGTCGTAGCCCCGGCGGCGGCGCACGAACTCGGCGAGCACCGGGATGCGCCGGTCGCGCGCCGCGTCGAGGTCGAGCCGGGGCGCGGGAAGCCTGGCGTACCAGGTAATCAGGAACGCGTCGCGCTCGGCGATCTCCAGCAGGCCGTGGAAGACGGCCTCCTCAAGGCACCCGCCGAGCGCGCAGCCGTTGGAGCACTCGTAGACCAGGCGGGTGTCCTGCTCGGCGGTCCGGCTGCCGTAGTAGGCGTAGCTCTCCGGCACGAGCACCGGTTCGGCGCGCCGGAAGGAGTAGCCCCAGACCCAGGCCAGCGGTCGGGCCGGGTCGAAGCGGGCGAACGGGAAACCGGGCCGGTCGTACCAGTCGTCGGGGTACAGGCCAAGCTCGCGCGGGTCGATCGCCCGGTCCGCGACCTCGGCGTAGGGCGCGTGGACCGACGTGCGGCGACCGAGCGGGCGCAGGCTGCCGTACCGCTCCAACGCCTCGGTGACGGCGGTGAGGCGCGCGGTGCGGAAGTCGCCGCTGCGGCCGTAGCCGTGCCGCTCCCCGCCGCCCGGGCGAGGCGGGCCGAGCCGGGCCGTCGCGGTCGGGATGCCGTACGGCGAACCGGCGGCGAGCGAGCCGATCAGCCCCGTCTCGCTGTCCACATAGGACTTGACGAGCTCGTCCCACCGACCCGTCAGCGCTCGCGTGCGGAACTTCCCGGTGTCCGCTTCGGGCAGTGGCCGGCGGTGGATCCAGGCGGCCGACCGGGTGTCGTCGGGCAGGTCGGCGCAGTCGGGGCACAGCGGGTCCGGCAGGACCGCGTGCCGGGTGAACAGGCAGGTGAGCAGGGAGAACCTCAGCAGCGCGCCCCGCGTGCGCGCTTGCCCGTCGGCACGGTCGAGGTGGCGCAGCTCGTCGGCCACCACCTCGGCGACGGCGTGCGCGGACACCGCCGTGACCAGTGGGGACCGCGCGTCCACCGGGTCGTCGCCGAACTCGGCGCGCAACGCGGCCCGGCCGAGCCGGTCGGCGCGGTTGCCGTCACGCCGGTGCTCGGCGCAGGTGGGGCAGCCGGGCGCGGGCGGCACGGCCGCGGGCCCGATCAGCACGACCGGACCGTCCACCCGGACCGGGAGCCGGCGGCCGGCGACGGGCACGCCCTCGGTCAGGCGGTCGCCCAGCGCTTCGGCCAACGCCGCGCGCAGTCGGCCCGGGGCGGACGACACGGACACCACGACCTGGCCCCGCTCCGGCCGCGACGCGACGACCGGGTCGTCCAGCAGGAGGTCAGTCACCGTCGACCACCACCCGGACCAGGCACGGCGCGAGGCCGCGCACGTCGTCGTCCACCCGCAGCGGCACCGCGACCGGTGGGCGTCCGGCGCGGCGCAACGCGGCGGCCAGGGTGCGGCAGCGCGGGTCGTCGGCGGGCGCGGACCGGTCGCCCTCGGCCGTCCACCTCGTGGTCGCCGCGTCCTCGGGCAGGCCGCACTGCCAGTGCAGCACCGCGCGTTCCAGCCCGTCGCGCAGCGCCTCGGCGACCGTGGTCGCGCACGTGGTGACCGAGGCGCCGGCCACCGCCACGGTGAAGGCGGGCACGCCGAGCGCACAGCCGAGGTCGGTCGCCTCCACGTCCACGGCCGCGGCGCGCAGGAACCGCAGCAGCTCGGCCGCCCGCTCGTCGCCCGTCTCCCGGACCACGGCGGCGAGGTCGCACCGCTCCCCCTCGCGTTCGGCGAGCAGCAGCTCGCAGTGCGCCCGGAGCCCGGCCGCGACCGCGTCACCCCACGTCCGACCCGCGGCGACGCCGACCGGCGCCCGGTACGGGACGTGGGGCTCGATCGGCGCGACCAGGCACGGTGCGCCGGTGAGCAGGTCGAGCCGCTCGCCGCCGCGCGCGTCGACCAGGCTGCCGTAGGTCGCCAAGCCCGCCAGCGCGGCACGCCACCGGGCCTCGTCCCGGTCGGCGCCCCACCCCGTCACCTCGGACGCCCCGACCCAGCCGGGCAACACCGACTCGGGGTCGGAGGCCGACGCGCGGCAGACCGCCAGCGGCACCTGCGGCAGGTCGTCCTCGTCCAGCCGGCCGAGCACGCCGACCCGTTCGTCGACCAACCTCCGGAGCCGCTCGGTGAACCCGTCCGGCTCGATCTCGGCGTCGAGCCGGACCTGCCCGGTCACCGCGTACGGGAGTGGCCGGCACGTGCGGGCGCTCAGGTCCCGCAGGTCGATCCGGGTCAACTCCGGTTCGACCGCGGCGGCCGAGCCCGTCAGGTGCCGGAAGGAGGCGAACGCCAGGTGCGCCGCGACCGCGCCCGGAGCCGGTCCCGTCAGCAGGCCCTCGTCGGTTCCCTCGCCGCGCCACGCGCCCAACCGCCGCCAGCACGACTCCGCCGCGACCACGTCCGGCGCGCCGACCGCGGTCACCCACGCCTCGTCGCCGCCCACCAGCACCTGCCCGATCGCCACGCCCGACCGGGCACTGGCGCGTGCGGCGGCGAGCAGGTCGTCGCGGCGGGCGGACACGCACAGCAGGAGGTCGGTGTCGTCCGGCAGCCCCCGTCCCCCTTCGACGGTCACGTCCTGCTTGCCGTCGCGGACCGCACCGCGTGCCAGCGCGCGCAGGCTCTCCGCGTCGTCGCCGGTCCGCACCGCCACCCGCCGCCACCCCGAGCGCAGCCCCGCTCCCAGCAGCGCCGCCAGCACCGGCCCGCCGCCGAGGAGGGTGACGCGCGCGGAGCGCAACCGCTCGAACCGGTGCTCGGCGGAGTCGGTCGCGTAGCGGATAAAGGCGATCTCCGACTCGTAGACCCGCTGCTCCTCGTCGGTGAGCGCGTGCGGCGCGTCGTCCGCCGCGTCGACCAGCAACCGCTGCTCGTGCAGCGACCGGACGAGGTGCTCCACCACGTCCCGCTGCTCGCTCGCCAGCGGCGCCACCAGGTCTTCGAGGACGTGCTCGCCGGTGAGGAACGGCGCGAGCCGGTCGAGCCACTCGTAGCCGGCGCTGCCGGTCAACGTGCACGCCCCGGCGAAGCCGCTCACGTACACCCCGTCCGGGCTCTTCACGTACCGCACGTCGGGACGTAGTCGTGGGCGCATCTTCCGGACCTCCGCGCGGTGGCTGCTCGGCTTCCGACGCTAATCGAGGGCACCCCGCCCGGACGGGTGTCGAAGCGTGACGGGCCGCCACGGTTGAGTGGTGACGAGGAGTCACCACGTGACGACCGCTCTACGTCCACTTCGGACAAACGCACGCCGGCGGCGACGTTCACCCGTCGACCGTCGCGCAGCACCAAGGCGAGGCGGTCGTCGACCACGACCGAGTCGACCGCCGACCACGGCACAAGGGACCTGGCGAACCAGTTGACGACGACGAGTCCGCCGGCCCGCAGCTCGACCCCGGGGTGGACGGTCGCGAGAACGCCGGGCCACATAATGCCGACGCCGATGACCACGTCGGCACGTCGCCGGATGACCGCGGTCGTGGCACCGAAGTCGTGCTTCATACCGCCTTCCCGCCGGTCCCGGTCAGCGGGTCACCTCTCGTCACATGCTCGTGGCGCACGGTGCGCCCGGCTCGAGGAGCGTTGCCGGAAGACCTCCGCACCGCGCTCATCGTAGGAGGTCCGCAGGTCCGCGGACCGGCCGACGAGGCGACCGCTCGGCGGAACGGGGTGTCCGGCCGCTCACCGGTTCGCCGAGATCTCCGCCGGCCGGTGCGGTCGGACCTGATCCACACCATCGGAGGCCCCCGGTCGGGTGTGCCGGGATCGGCCGCATCGGATGCCTGGCCCCACGAGTCCGACGTGGACGGTCCGGTGGCCGCACCGTCGGGGGGCGGCCACCGGTCCGGGTGAACCTGGCGGTCTGCGTTGGCGGGGCCGTGTCGCGGCCGGCAAGGCTGGTGGCGGACCGGGCCGGCGGCGGCGAGGGGTGAGGCGTGCACACTGCGAACGATCACGAGGACCATTCCGTCGCCATCGTGGGTGCGGCCTGTCGGCTGCCCGGCGGGATCGACGACCTCGCCGGGCTGTGGCAGGCGCTGGTCGACGGCCGGGACCTGGTGGGCGAGGCGCCGGCGGACCGGTTCGACCTCGGCCGGTTCACCGACCGCGACCTGCCGCGCCCCGGCAAGGGCTACACCACGGCGGGCGGGTACCTCGACGACCTCGCGGGGTTCGACGCGGCGCACTTCGGCATCTCGCCGAAGGAGGCCGGGCAGATGGACCCGCAGCACCGGTTGCTGCTGGAACTGGCGGCCGAGGCGCTGGACGACGCCGCGATCGCGCGCGAGGCCCTGGCGGGCAGCGACACGGCGGTGTTCGTCGGCATCTCCGACAACGCCTACGGCGGCCTGCAGATGATGGACGCGCGCGGGATCAACGCCTACACCATGTCCGGCGCCGCGTCCTCGATCGCCGCCAACCGCATCTCCCACTGCCTGGACCTGCGCGGACCGAGCATGGCCGTGGACACCGCCTGCTCCTCGTCGCTGGTGGCGTTCGACCAGGCGTGCCGGGCGGTCCTGGACGGCACGAGCCGCACGGCCCTGTGCGGCGGGGTGAACGCGTTGGTCAGCCCCTACCACTACATCGGGTTCTCGCAGGCGTCGATGCTGTCGAGGAAGGGCCGCTGCTCGGCGTTCTCCGCCGACGCCGACGGGTTCGTGCGCGCCGAGGGCGGCGGGCTGGTCGTGCTCAAGCGGCTCGCGGACGCCCGGGCCGACGGCGACCGGATCCACGCCGTGGTGCTGGCCAACGGCAGCAACAGCGACGGCCGCACCATGGGCCTGTCCCTGCCCAACGCCGAGACCCAGGAGGAGTTGCTCCGCGCGGTGTACGCCAGGGCCCGCGTGCACCCGGACGAGATCGCCTACTTCGAGGCGCACGGCACCGGCACGCCCGTGGGTGACCCGATCGAGTGCACCGCGATCGGCCGGGCGCTGGGACGTCGCCGCACCACCGGCCCGCTGCCGATCGGTTCGGTCAAGAGCAACGTGGGCCACCTCGAACCCGCCTCCGGCATCGTCGGCCTGCTCAAGGCCGTGCTGGTGCTGCGGCACCGGCTGATCCCGCCGTCGCTGCACGCCGACCCGCCCAACCCGGACATCGACTTCACCGGCCTCGGCCTGGCGGTGGCCACCGCGCCGCGCCCCATCCCCGGCGACGACCGGATCGTGGCCGGCGTCAA
Organism: Actinosynnema sp. NPDC049800; assembly: GCF_040656635.1. Taxonomy (NCBI): domain Bacteria; kingdom Bacillati; phylum Actinomycetota; class Actinomycetes; order Pseudonocardiales; family Pseudonocardiaceae; genus Actinosynnema; species Actinosynnema sp. NPDC049800. The sequence continues at coordinate 66,675 of NZ_JBFAMT010000040.1, forward strand.
CTCCTTCGGCTTCGGCGGCGCCAACGCCCACGTCGTGCTGGCCTCGCCGCCCGCGCCGGAACCGGTCGAGCCGCAGGGCGACCAGCCACGTCCGGTGCTGGTGTCGGCGAGCTCACCCGAGGCGCTGGAGCAGGCCACCGCGGACCTCGTCGACCACCTCGGCCGCACCGAGGACTTCTACGACCTCGCCCACACGACGTGCGTGCGCCGCGGCCACCACCGGTACCGCCGGGCGGTGCTCGCCACCGGTCCCGCGGAGGCCGCCCGCCTGCTGCCCGACGCGACGCCGGTCGAGGCCGTCGGCGAGGGCCGACTCGGGTTCGCCTACTCCGGCAACGCCTCGCAGTGGGCCGGCATGGGCGCGGACCTGTTGTCCGACAAGGACTTCCGGGTCGCCGTGGAGCAGGTGGACACCGCGCTCACCGCGTACCTCGGCTGGTCCGTGCTGGACCGCCTCACGACGGTCACCGCGGCCGAGCTGGCCGCCACCGAGATCGCCCAGCCGCTGCTGTTCGCCGTCCAGGTCGGCGTCACGGAGGTCCTGCGCGCCAACGGCATCGTGCCCACGGCCGTGCTCGGCCACAGCGTCGGCGAGGTGGCCGCCGCCTGGGCCGCCGGCGCGCTGCCGCTGGACCAGGCCGCCTGGGTGATCGCCGAGCGCAGCCGGGCCCAGGCCCCGACCGCCGGTGGTCGGATGGCCGCGGTGCCGCTGTCCCCCGACGAGCTGCGCCGGCTGCACCCGGCGGCGGAGATCGCCGGGATCAACACGCCCAAGGACGTCACCGTCGCGGGCCCCGCCGACGCCGTCGCGGCCCTGGTCGCCGACCTCGCCGCCCACGACGTCGCCTGCGCCGACCTCGGCCTGGACTACGCCTTCCACACCGCCGCGATGGACCGGGTCCGCGAGCCCCTGTGCGCCGCGCTCTCCGGCCTGGCCCCGGCCGCCACGACGATCCCCCTGTTCTCCACCGTCACCGGCGCCGTGATCGACGGCGCCGAGCTGGACGCGGACTACTGGTGGCGCAACGTCCGCGAGCCGGTCCGCTTCGCCGACGCCGTCACCCACGCGCTGGCCGACGGCGTGGACGTGCTGGTCGAGATCGGCCCGCACCCCGTGCTGCGCGGCTACCTGCGCAAGCTCGCCGCCGCACGCCCGCAGACCCCGACCGCGGTCGTGCCCACGCTGCACCGCGACGCCGACGGCCCGGCCGCCACCCGCACCGCCGTGGCCACCGTGCTCGCCGCGGGCGGCCTGGTCGACCGCGACCGCTACTTCCCGACCCCCGGCCGCGTCACCGACCTGCCCGCCTACCCCTGGCAACGCCAGCGGCACTGGGAAGGCACGCCGGAGCAGTGGCTGCGCACCAGCGGCGACGGCCTCGTGCACCACCCGATGCTCGGCGAACGCCTGCCGTCGCCGCAGCCGTTGTGGCACGGCCCGGTGGAGCCGGTGCTGGTGCCGTGGCTGGTCGACCACCGGCTCGCCGGCTCCGTGGTGATGCCCGCGGCCGGTTTCGTGGAGATGGCGCTCGCGGCGGGCAACCAGGCCCTCGGTCACCCGGTCGAGGTGCGGCACCTGGAGATCAGCCGACCCCTGGTGGTGCCCTGGCCCGACGCGGCGAGCGTGCACACGCAGGTCTCGCTCGACCCGCGCGCCGGCACCGTGACCATCACCAGCACCGACGGCGCCGATCCCGATCCCCGCGCGCACGTGCGCGGCCGGGTCCGCCGGCTGATCGGCCGAGCGCCCGCGCCGCGGGACCTCGCCGCCCTGCGCGCCGGTCTGACCCGCCGCGTCGACGGCCGCGACCAGTACGCCGAGCTGGACGGGCTCGGCCTCAGCTACGGCCCCGCGTTCCAGGTGCTCACCGAGGTGCTCGTCGGCGACGGCCGGGTGCTGGCCTCCTACCGGCACGACCGCCCGTCGGACGACTTCGCGCTCCACCCCGTGCTGCTCGACGGCGCCCTCCAGGCGGGTGCGCCGCTGATCACCCGGAAGCTCCCGGAGGACGCCTTCCTGCCCGCCGCGTTCGACACCCTGCGGGTGTGGCGCACCCCGGCGGACGAGGGCTTCGTGGACGTCCGCGAACGGATGCTCACCTCCAGCGAGGCCTGCTGGGACATCACCGTGCTGGACGCCGACGGCGCCGTGACCGTCGAGGTCGAGGGCGCCCGGATGCGCCGGATCGGCGGGACGGGGCGGATCGGGATCCGGCGCGGCCACACCGTGCTGCGCGCCGCGCCGCACCACGACGAGCCGGCGCCGCCGAGCCCGCTGCCCGGCGCGGACGAGGTGCTGGCCGCCGCCCGGCCCAGGCTCGAAGAACTGCGGGCGACCTTCGAAGCCGGGCTGGCCCGCGCCGGCGAGCTGCACGAGAGGGCCGCGGTGCACCGGACCGTCGAACTGGTGCGGGAAGTGCTGCCGGGCGCGGTGGAGTTCTCGCTCGGCGACCTGGTGGCCGCGGGCCTGCTGACCAAGCACCTCCGGCTCGTGGAGCTGCAGCTGCCGCAGGCCGAAGCCGCGGGTCTCGTGCGGCCGGTGGCGCCGGGGCGGTGGCGGTTGTCCGGTGCCGTCGCGGACTCCGACGGGCTCGTGCGCCAGGTCTTGGCCGACGTGCCGTCGGCCGCGGTCGAGACGATCGTCGCCTTCGGCGCCAACCGCGCCGTGGTCGACGTGCTGCGGGGCGAGCTGGACCCGTTGGAGCAGTTGGCCACCGACGAGAACCAGCGGCTGCTGGCCCAGTTCTACGACCTCGGACCGGTCTGCCGCTTCCACAACCTGGTGGTCCAGGAGTTGGTGCGGCAGGTGGTGCGGCGGTGGCCGGCGGATCGGCCGCTGCGGGTGCTGGAGGTCGGCGCGGGCACCGGGGGCCTGACCGCCGCGGTGCTGCCCGTGCTGCCCGCCGACCGCGCCCACTACACGTTCACCGACGTGTCGTCGTACTTCACCTCCCGCGCCGAACAGCGGTTCGCCGAGCACGAGTGGGTCCGGTGCGGCACGTTCGACCTGGACCGGCCGCCGGCCGAGCAGGGGTTCACCGAGGGCGCGTTCGACGTCGTGCTGGCCGCCAACGCGCTGCACACGGCGAAGGACCTGACCCGGGCGCTGACGCACGTCGCGGCCCTGCTGGCGCCCGGCGGCAGGTTGCTCGCCTGCGAGTCGCACAACCCGGTCGTGCTCGCACCGGTCTTCGGCCTGTTCGACAGCTTCTGGCACGCCGAAGACCGGGACCTGCGGCCGGGCACCGTGCTGCTCGACCGCGACCGGTGGCCGGACCTGCTGCGCCGGACCGGTTTCACCGACGTCGTGCAGACCGGCGCGGAGACCGCGCGGCTGCGCCGGGACTTCTCGGTGCTGATGGCGACGGCGCCGGACACCGACCGCGACCGGCCGCCGTTGCCGGCGGGTGATCCGGACGTGCGCCGGACGCTGCTCGTGGAGACCGCCGCCGAAACGCCGCTGGCCGAGCGGACCGCACGGCTGCTGCACCTGGCCGGCTGCCCCGAGCCGCGGGTCGTGCCGGCCGCCGAGTGGACGCCGGACGGCACCGACCCCGTGCTGATCCTCGGTGAACCGGGAACGCCGCTCCTGGACCGGACCACGCGGTGCGCGGCGCTGCTGCGGTCGATCGCCGAACGACCCGGCGCTGGCGCCGTGTGGCTGGTGACCCGACCCTGTGGCGCGATCCCGACCGAGGTCGAAGCGCCCGGTGACGCGGCGGTCTGGGGCGTGGCGCGCGTGGTCGCCAACGAGTGCCCCGACGTGGTGGTGCGCCGCGTCTCCCTCGCCCGCACGGGCGATCCCGCCGAGCGGCTGGCCAGGGAGCTGCTGGCGCCGAGCGCGGAGGACGAGATCGCGCTGACTCCCCACGGCCGGTTCACGCCCCGCGAGGTCGACCTGCCCGACACGGTGCCCGATCCCGCCGCGTACCAGCTGGAGGTGCGGTCGCCCGGCTTGTCCTACGAGCTCGGCTGGCGTGCGGTCGACCGCCCCGAACCAGGGCCGGACCAGGTGCGGGTCGCGGTGCGGGCCGCCGCGCTGAACTACCGGGACGTCATGCAGGCCACCGGGTTCCTGCCGGCGGAGAGCTACGAGTTCACCGGCCTGCACGCGCCCGGCCTGGAGTGCGCGGGCGTGGTCACGGCGGTCGGCGAGGGGGTGACCCGGTTCGCCGTCGGCGACCGGGTGGCCGGGCTGGCGCCGGGCTCGCTCGCCTCCGAGGTCGTCGCGCCGGCCCGCTCGTTGATGCCGGTGCCCGGGTCGATGACCGACACCGAGGCGGCGACGATGCCGGTGGTGTTCGGCACCGTCGTCTACGGCCTGGGCCGGCTGGCCCGGCTGGAGGCCGGCGAGACGGTGCTGGTGCACGGCGGCGCGGGCGGTGTCGGGCTGGCCGCCCTCCAGTACGCCCGGGCCCGCGGCGCCACCGTGATCGCCACGGCCGGCAGCCCCGCGAAGCGGACCCTGCTGCGCACCCTCGGTGTCGCGCACGTGCTGGACTCGCGCACCCTCGACTTCGCCGACGAGGTCCGCCGGCTCACCGGCGGGCGCGGGGTGGACGTCGTGCTCAACTCGTTGGCCGGTCCGGCGATCGTCCGCGGCCTGGAGCTGCTGCGCCCCGGCGGCCGGTTCGTCGAGCTGGGCAAGCGCGACATGTACGAGGACAACGACCTCCCGCTGCGCCCCTTCGCCAACAACCTGGCCTTCTTCGGCGTCGACCTGTCCGCGCTGTCGACCGACCCGGTGGTCGCCGAACGGCTGCTCGCCGAGGCCATGGACGACGGCGCCTTCCGCCCGCTGCCGCACGCGGTCTTCCCCGCCGGGCGGATCGGCGAGGCGTTCCGGCAGCTGCAGCACTCCTGGCACGTCGGCAAGGTCGTGGTCTCCTTCGACCCCGGCGCCGAACCGGTGGTCGTGGCGGGCACACCGGCGGTCCCCGCCCTCGATCCCGCCGGGACCTACCTGGTGACCGGCGGACTGGGCGGGTTCGGCGCGGCCACCGCGCGGTGGCTGGCCGACCGCGGCGCGCGGCACCTCGCCCTCGTCGGTCGACGTGGCGCGGACTCGCCCGAAGCGCCGGCGCTGCTCGCCGAGCTGACGGCACGCGGAGTGCACGCCGCGGCGCACGCGGCCGACGCCGCCGACCCGGAGGCCATGCGCCGGATCATCACCGACCTGGACCCGCCGCTGCGCGGTGTCGTGCACGCCGCGATGCACCTGGACGACGCGCCGCTCACCGAACTGGACGACGAGCGCTTCCGCGCCGTGCTCAGCCCCAAGCTCGGCGGCGCGGTCGTGCTCGACGAGCTAACCAGGGACCTCGACCTGGACCTGTTCGTGCTCTACTCGTCGGGCGCGGCGCTCGTCGGCAACCCCCAGCAGGCCCCCTACGTGGCGGGGAACCTGTTCCTGGAAGCCCTGGCGCGCCGACGTCGCGCCCTCGGGCTGCCGGGCACGGCGATCGCGTGGGGCGCGATCGGCGAGACCGGTTACGTCGCCCGCAACGACTTCGGAGCCGCGATGTCCGCGATCGGGCTGGACCCGATCGCACCGGCGGACGCGCTCGACGGGTTGGGTGCGCTGCTGGCCGCGGACCACGCCGTGGCCAGTGTCGGTCGGTTCGACTGGTCGATGCTCAGCACCGTGATGCCCGCCCTGCGCGGGCCGCGGTTCGGCGCGCTGGTCCGGCCACCCGACGCCGCCGCCGGAGAGCGCAAGGAGGAGCTGATCCGCAAGCTCGGCCGGATGGCGCCGGAGGAGGCGGTGGCCGCCATCTCCGAGCAGGTCACCTCGCTGCTCGGCGACGTGCTGCGGATGGACCCGGCCGCCATCGACCACCACCGCCGCATCGACCACTACGGCATGGACTCGCTGATGGCCGCCGAACTGCTGGTCTCCGCCCGCCGCCGCTTCGACGTCGAGATACCGCCGCTGGAGCTCGCCCGGTCCGGTGGCACGGTCGCCGACATCACCGAGCTGATCCGGCTGCGCCTGGGTCTGCGCCGGCCGGAGAAGGTGTCCTCGTGACGACGCGCCGACCGGCACGGGCCTCCCTCGTGGACACGATCGCGCTCGGCGCCCTGGTGCTCGTGCCCACCCTCGCCCAAGGCGCGATCCTGCGGCGGCGGCGGATGGTGGGGCTGGCCGCCCGGTGGGACACCAACGACTGGGCGTGCCGGCTGCTGCGCCGGCTGCGCGACAAGCACGGCACGGGACCGTTGCTGGTCAAGGTGTTGCACCGCCGGGTGTTGCTGCTGCTGTCGCCGGAGGACGCCCGGCAGGCGTTGGCCCGGACCACGCTCTCGCTCACCGCCGCGAGCCGGGACAAGGTCGCCACCCTCGGCCACTTCGAGCCCGGCGCGGTGCTGCTGTCCCGCGGCCTCATCCGGGAGGAACGCCGCCGCTTCAACGAGTCCGTGCTCGACTACCCCAAGGCCGACCACCACCTGTGCCCCGCCTTCGACGCCGTCATCCGCGCCGAGGCGGCCGACCTGATCGGCCGCACGACCGGCCGCGGGGCGGACCTGACCTGGGACGAGTTCGTGCGCACCTACCGGCGGATCGTGCGGCGGGTGGTCCTGGGCGACGTCGCCAAGGACGACGAGCAGCTCACCGCGCTGCTCGACACCCTGCGCGGCGACGCCAACTGGTTCCGGCTGCGGCCGCGGCGCGAGGCGTTGCGCGAGCGGTTGTGGGACCGGGTGCTCGGCTACCTCGACGAGGGGTCCGGCGGGCTGGCCTCGTGCGTGGCCGAAGCGCCCCGGACCGCGCGGACCCTGCCCCAGGCGCAGGCCCAGCACTGGCTGTTCGCCTTCGACGCCGCCCCGATCGCCACCTTCCTGGCGCTGGGCCTGCTGGTGGGCCACCCGGACCGGACGCGAACCGACCACGACTACCTGCGCGCGTGCGTGCGGGAGTCGTTGCGGCTGTGGCCGACGACCCTGGCCATCCTGCGCGACACCACCCGGCGCACGACCTGGTCGGACGGCAGCACCGTGCCGGAGGGGACCGCGGTCGTCTACTACAGCTCCTACTTCCACCGCGACGGCGGCCGCCTGCCCTACGCCGACCGGTTCGAGCCGGAGGTGTGGCTGGACGGCCGGGCGGCGGAGGACTGGTCGCTCGCGCCGTTCAGCCGGGGTCCGGCCGAGTGCCCGGGGCAGCACCTGGTGCTCTTCACCAGCGCCACCCTGCTCTCGGCGCTGCTCGACCAGGGCTTGCGGCAGGTCGGCGGCGTCCGGTTGACGCCGGACCGCCCGCTGCCCCGCACGGCCGACCACCACGCGCTGCGGTTCGCATGAGCCGGGTGGTCGGGCGGTTGCTCTTCTCCCGGTCGCGGGTGCGCCCGGCCCGGTTGCGCCGGGCGGTGCGGGACCGGGTCGTGGTCGTCACCGGCGCCTCGCACGGCGTCGGCAGGCAGACCGCGCGGCTGCTGGCCGACGCGGGCGCGACCGTGCTCGTGCTGGCCCGGTCGGCACACCTGCTGGACAAGCTGGTGGAGCAGGTGCGGGCGAACGGCGGGCGGGCCCACGCCTACTCCGTCGACCTCGCCGACTTCACCGCCGTGCGCGAGGTCGCCGAGCGGATCCTCGCCGAGCACGGGCCGGTCGACGTGCTGGTCAACAACGCGGGCAAGTCGATCCGGCGCTCGGTCGAGCTGTCGGGGCGGCGCTTCCACGACTTCCGACGGCTCACGGACGTCAACTACCTCGGCCCGCTGCGGCTGACGCTCGACCTGCTGCCCGCCATGCGCGCGGCCGGGCGCGGCCGGATCGTGTCGGTGTCCACGTTCGCCGCGCGGATGCCGCCGTTCCCCCGGTGGGGCGGCTACCAGGCGTCCAAGGCCGCGTTCGACGTGTGGCTGCGCGCGCTGGCGCCCGAGGTGGCCGGTGACGGCATCCGGGTCGTGCCGGTCTACCTCGGCCTGGTGGACACCAGGATGAGCGCGCCGCTGCTGGCCGCGCGCCGGGTGCCGGCGTTGGACGTGCGGGACGCGGCGCTCACCGTGTGCGCGGCGGTGTGCACGCGGCGGCACAGCCTCGGTCCGTGGTGGTGCCTGCCCGCCGAACTGGGCGCGGGGTTGGTCTCCCGGCCGCTGCGGGCGGTCCTGGCGTGGTGGTACCGCCGCGGTCGGGACACGCCGGCCGCGGTGCGCGCCGCCCGTGCGCCGGCGGACTGGCCGAGGCCGGAGTCGCTCCCGGCCCAGGCCGAGCGCGGGTCGCCGCCCGGACGGGTGCCCGCGGCCCGTCCCGAGCGGTCCGAGCAGCCGTGACCACGCGGCGTGAGCGCCGGTCACGCGTCCGGGGAATGGCCGGTCACCCGGGCCGGCGCGGATCATGGCCGCGGACCGCGGTGTCCCGGCCCCGACAGGCGCGAGCCGAGGAGTGTCGATGGAGCTGCGTGATCGTCCGACAGGTCGCACGAGCCTGCCGCGGCTGGCCGCCGTGCTCGTGCCGACGGCGGTGGCGGGCGCGGTGGTCCTCGGTGGTATCGCCGAGGGCGTCATCGGGGTGTCGTTCACCAGCGGCAGCCCCTTCACCGTGACGGTGGACCGGGTGGAGTCCGACGGGTTGCGCATCGTGCCGGGCGCGTCGTCCGGCGATCCCGGGGTGCCCACCCTGCTGGCGCGGCTGCCCACCGCCGAGTTGTCCGGGCTGTGCCAGTCGGTGACGGTCGACCTGCCGGTGGTGGGTCGGGTGACGACCGTGCTGCGGGCCCCACACGTGCGCACGACCGACCTGGTGCTGGAGGTGCGCGGCATCACCGGCGGCCTGGACGTGGGCCGACTCCGGCTCGGGCCGGTGGCGGACGCGGGCGGCACGCCGGGCTACCAGGCGGGCCGGACCACGCTCACCGACCTCAGGATCACCGCGGGCACGGTCACCGCCGGCACGTTCACGGTCGCGGACCTCGACCTGAGCCACCACAGGGGCGACGAGGGCTGTCCATCCACACAGGACGGACAGGGCCGGTGAGCGGCGGCTTCACCCGCTTCCGGCGGTCCTGCCCGTTCCTCGCCGGCGTGCTGACCACCGCGGCCGGGCTGGAACTGGTCCTCGTGGTCGGCGCCGTGCCCGGTGCGCTGCGCTTCGCGGGTGCGGGCGCGCCGGCGAGCTGGCTGCTCGGCGGCGTGCTCGTCGTCGCGGGCGCGACCCTCCTGCTCGACCCGGCCCGCAGGCACTTCGCGGGCGCGGCGGCCCTCATCGCCGGACTGCTCAGCCTGGTCGGCGCCAACCTCGGCGGGTTCCTGCTCGGCTTCCTGCTCGCGGTCGCCGGTGGCGCGCTGGCGCTGGCCTGGGTGCCCGACCGCGGCCCGGTCGGATCACCCGCGGAAGGCTCCTCATGAACGACGCCCGACTCCGGCACGCCGTGCGCGACAAGACGGTCCTGCTCACCGGAACGTCCAGCGGCGTCACCGACGCCGCGACCCGTCACCTGACCCGGGCGGGCGCGCGGGTCCTGGTCGCCACGCACCCCGCGCACCGGCCGATCGGCGAGGTGCCGGTCTACCGGGCCGATCCGGCCACGCCGGCCGCCATGCGCGTGCTGGCCGAACGGCTGCTCGACGAGCACGACCGCCTCGACATCGTGATCCACACCGCGGGCACGCCGCCGCGGCGGCCGTCCTGCCGGGACTTCCAGGACACGATCAACACCCACTACGTCGGTCCGACGACGCTCATCCGCGGCCTGCTGCCCGCGCTGCGGACCGGCGGCTCGGCCCACCTGATCAACGTGTGCCCCGCGCACCTCCGCCTGCCCCTGCCGGCTCGCTGGGGCGGCCACCGCGCGTCGAAGGCCGCGTTCGACACCTGGTTCCGCGGCCTGGCCCTGAAAGGCCGCGACCGCGGCGTCACCACCACGACCGTCTACACCGGACTCGTCGGTGCCGACGCGGTCACGCTGATCTGCGACGCCATCACCTCGCGGCCGCGGCAGATCGCGCCCTGGTGGCTCAAGTGGCCCCACGCCATCGGCCATTGAGCTGAAAGTTTCGAAACGAGACGTCGAGTTCGCCGCCCGGCCGAGAGCCCGCGGTTAGCCCGAACAGCTCAGCTCACGTGGTCGCGCTGCCGTGCCGCCGCCGGTCTGCCGCAACGGTTCCGCACTGGGGACGGCCGGGTGATCGCGCAGTTCACCAGGCCGATCCCGGTGTTCGACCACGTGCCGACGCGGGCGGGCGGCGGGCGTGGGCGGGCCGGCAATCGGCCGCACGCGACGCACGGCCACCGGCCGTGACCGCGTCTCGATTGCCTTGCCAAGCGGAAACATTTCCAAGGACACTCCTGAACGTTTCAGAGCCGGACACCGACGTCGGGCGCCGGGCAGCCTTCACGCGCTCCGCCCCTGCCCGTGGTTGTGGAGGAACTGCCCGATGAGAACCGCGAACGCGTTGCCGTGCGCCGGTTCAGCGGTCGGCCACGCCATCCCCGTCGACACCGGCCAGGTCATCCGCTTCCTCCGGCGCCGGCGAACCGCCGTCGTCCGCCCTCGACGGGCAGGACCGAGTCGTCGCCCGACGAACGCCGCCGACGCCACCACCCACCGAGTTCACCTTCCCCGGAGGTCCGGTCCATGAAACGAAGGCACCTGCTCGCGAGCGCGGCCGCCGCCCTGACCCTGGTGGCCGCCGCGGTGCTCGCCGTCGGCACCGCGCAGGCCGACAGCGGCGTGAAGGTCATGCCGCTCGGCGACTCCATCACCGACGGCTTCAACGTCCCCGGCGGCTACCGCGTCGACCTGTGGCAGAAGCTCGTCGCCGGCGGCCGCACGGTCGACTTCGTCGGGTCGATGACCAACGGCCCGACCAGCCTCGGCGACCGCAACCACGAAGGCCACTCGGGCTGGACCATCGCCCAGATCGACAGCAACATCACCAACTGGCTGCGCACGTACACGCCGCGCACCATCCTGCTGCACATCGGCACGAACGACATGTACGGCAGCAACCCGGGTGGCGCGCCCCAACGCCTCTCCACCCTGGTCGACCGGATCACGACCCTGGCGCCGAACGCGGACCTGTTCGTCGCGACCATCGTGCCGCTGTCGTCCGGCGACGCGAACGTCCGCGCGTTCAACGCCACGATCCCCTCGATGGTGCAGAGCAAGGTCAACGCGGGCAAGAAGGTGCACCTGGTCGACATGTACCGCGCGTTGACCACCGCCGACCTCGCCGACGGCGTGCACCCCAACGCCGGCGGCTACTCGAAGATGGCCACCGCCTGGTACAACGCGCTGTTGTCCGTCCCGGGCAGCATCGACGACCCCACCACGACCACGACGACCACGAGCACGACGACGACCACCACAACCACGACGACCACCACGAGCCAGCCCGGTGGCGGGGCGTGCGCCGCGACCCACCGCGTGGTCAACTCGTGGGGCGGCGGCTACCAGGCCGAGGTGAAGGTGGCCAACACCTCCACCGCGTCGCTCAACGGGTGGACGGTCCGCCTGACCCTCCCGTCCGGCCACACCGTCAACAACCTCTGGGGCGGTGTGAACACCGGGACCAGCGGAGCCGTGTCGGTGCGCAACGCGCCGTACAACGGCTCGCTGGGCAGCGGGGCGTCGACCACGTTCGGCTACGTGGCCAACGGCCCGAACGCCAACCCGCCGCTCGACCTGACCTGCGTCAGCCCGTGATCCGCCGGTCGGACACCGCCGCGTCACGTCGACCCGGCGGTGTCCGGCCTCGCGGGTGATCAGGGCACGGTGGTCTCGTAGAGCCCACGGCCGAAGGTGGCCGCCACGAGCCGGTGGTTGCGGCCGTCGTACTCGATGTCGTCGACCGCGACCCTCGGCAGGCCGTGGCCCAGCCTGAGCCAGTGGCCTGGCGCGAGCGCGTTGCCGACGAACACGCCCTGGTCCGTGGCCACGTACAGCTGTCCGGCGCGGCCGAGCACGACGTCGTTCACCGGCGCCGACGGCAGGTTGCCCGAGACGTCGGTCCACCGGGCGCCCGCCGACCGGGTCGCCAGCACGTGCGGCTGCGCGGAGCCCGACCGGTAGCCGGACAGCGTCACGTACGCCGTGGCGGGGTCGCGCTCGGACACCGCGATCCGGGTGACCCACGGTTGGCCGTCGAGCACCTTCGCCCAGGTGGCGCCCAGGTCGCGGGTGAGCCACACCCGGCCGTCGTCGGTGCCGACCCAGATCGTGCGCGGGTCGGACGGCGCGGCGGCGACGGTGGTGATGGTGCCGTAGGGGTAGGTGTCCTGGCCCGGCCCGCCGGTCAGGTCCGGGCTGATCGGCGTCCAGGTCACCCCGTTGTCGGCCGACCGGTTGAGCCGGTTGCCGCCGTAGTACAGGACTTCCTGGTCCGACGGGTCGAACTGCACCGGGGTGAACCAGTTGCGGCGGTCCGCGGTCGTGGCCGGGGTGAAGAACGCCATCGTCGTGCCGCCGTCGGTGGATCGGAAGCAGTTGCCGTACTGGTAGCAGGCGAAGACGTTCTCCTTGTCGCGCGGGTTGATGATGTTCTCCTCGCCGTCGCCGCCGAGGTACTCGTTGAACGCCGGCCCGCCCCACGACCGCAGCGAGCCGTTGTCCTGGGTGCCGCCGGACACGCGCGTGACGTCCTGCGGGCTGATCGCCACGCTGTAGAACTGGGTCCACGGCTCGTGCTCGGCCTTGACCCAGCCGCCGTCGCCGTCGGCGTCCGACCGGTACACGCCGCCGTCGTTGCCGAGGTAGACCCGGGCCGGGTGGCGGGGGTCCCAGACCATGGCGTGGTGGTCGACGTGGATCGACGCGTCGTCGGCGGTCCAGGTCGCGCCGCCGTCCTTCGAGGTCAGCAGCGGGACGCCCGCGACGTGCACGTGCCGCGAGTCGTCCGGGTCGACCCAGACCTTGCCGAACCACCAGCCGAAGGTCGACTGCGAGGTCTTGAGCACGTCCGGCTCGGGCTGCCGCGTCCAGCTGTCACCGGCGTCGGAGGAGGTGTAGAAGCCGGCGAAGGGTCCCGCGGTGCTGTTGACGATGGCGTACAGCCTGCCCGGTTCGGACGGCGAGACGCCGATGCCGATGCGGCCGACGTCGGGACCGGCCGCCGGCAGCCCGCCCGCGAGCCGCTGCCAGGTCAGGCCGCCGTCGGTGGAGCGGTAGACGCCCGAGCCCACGCCGCCGTAGGTCCGCTTCACGGGGGTCCGGCGGTGGTCCCACAGCACCGCGTACACGCGCTTGGGGTCGGTCGGGTCGATCTGCACGTCGACCGCGCCGGTGAACTCGTTCGGCACGTCGAGCACGCGCCGCCAGCTGCCGCCGCCGTCGGCGGAGAGGTACACGCCCCGGTCGCCGCCCGCGCTGTAGAGGGAGCCGTTGGCGGCGACGAACAGGCGGTCGGGGTCGGTGGGGTCGATCGCGATGCCGCCGACGGCGCCGGAGTCGCGCAGGCCGACGTTGCGCCACGACGTGCCGCCGTCGGTGGAGCGGTAGACGCCGGTGCCCTCGTAGGTGACGCTGCCGCCGCCCGGGTTGGGCTCGCCCGTGCCGACGTACAGCGTGCCGTCACCGGCCGCCGCGACCGCGCCCATGGCCTGGGTGGCGTTGTCCGGCCACGCGGGGGCGAACGTGCGCCCGGCGTCGGTGGACCGCCACAGCCCACCGCTCGCGGCGGCGGCGTAGACGGTGTCGGCCCGGCGCGGGTCCAGCGCGAGGCTCACGATCCGGCCGCCGATGTTCGTCGGACCGATCGACCGCCACGGCGCGCCGGCGGCCGGGATCCGGTCGGCCTGGGCGGCGGCGAGGTCGTGCGCGTGCCGCGGGATGGTGTCGCCGCGGACGGCTTTCTGGAGGAACCGGTGCTCGGCGGGCGCCGACGGGCCGCGGACCGGGCGGTACTCGCCCGGCTGCCCGGTGCCCGGTGGGTCGGCGGCGAGGGCCGGTGGGTCGGCGGCGAGGGCCGGCGCGGGTGCGAGCAGCACCAGCGCGCCGGCGAGGACCAGCAGACGGCGGACTCTCATCGGGAACCCCCAGACGTGGACGTCGGCATGGCGTCGCGCACGCTAGGGGACGCGGTGGCCGGCCGGACACCGACGATCGTGGGTCGTTCTTGACAGTTGGTCGACGCGTGCCGGTCGTGGCGGGTGCTCAGCCGGTCACGAGGGCGAGCCCGTACGCCGACAGCGGCTCGGCGATCGGCTGGATCCACGTCGTCCCGCCGGTCGAGCAGTTGCCGGACCCGCCCGAGACCAGGCCGACCGCGCGGACCGCCGTGCCCGAACCGGGGTTGGTGACGACGGGTGCGCCGGACGCGCCGGGCTCGGGGCACGCGTTCGCGCGGATGAGCTGGCCGACGCAGCCCTGCGGGTAGCAGACCGTGTGGTTGATCCCGGTGACGCTGCCGCACCGCCACCCCGAGACCGGGCTGGAGTAGCAGACCGACGAGCCGACCGGCGGGGTCGCGAAGCCGCTGACCGTGACGTCCGGGCCGCTGCTGTGCCGGTCGACCAGCGGCGTGGACACCGCGGCGGTCGACGCCACGCGGATCAGCCCGTAGTCGTTGGTCGGGAACGAGGAGCCGGCGCTCGGGCCGATGTAGCCGCCGACGCCGTGCCACTCGCTGCCCGTGCCGACGCAGTGGCCGGCGGAGAGGACGTAGCGGGTGGTGCCCGAGCGGGCGTTGAAGCCCAACGTGCACCGGGTGCTGCTGCTGTAGATCGCTTGTCCGCCAATGAGATCCCACACCGGGCGGGGCGCTTCGGCGACGTGCTCGACGGTGACCGCGCCGGCGCCGAGCCCGCGTGCCCACTCGGCGACGCCGGTCGCGTCGCCGTGCACCGAGACCACCACGGCCTTGGTCGCGGTGTCGACGTGCCACCCGGTGACGGTGTCCGGCCGCGTCGCCGCGCCCCGGTCCAGCCGTTCGGCGGCGAGGGCGGGCCCGGCGGTGTCGCCGGAGACCGGCCCGGCCGTGGTGAACGCGAGTCCGGCCGCCAGCACGGCCGCACCCGCTCGACGCGCGAAGGTCATGGTGCGCTCCCCTCCAGGATCGCGACGGTAACGGCCGCGGGAGCGCGCCGGATAGCGACCGTTCGTGGACATCGCGTCACCCCGCGTAACCGGGGCGGCACCTACTCTGGTGAGGTGGGGATCGCGATCCTGTGCGCGCTGGCGGGTGCGGTGCTGAGCGCGGTCGGCGCCGCGCTCCAGCACGCGGGCGTACGGGACGTCGGCGACCTCACCGTGCGCCGGTTCACCCGGCTGGCGGGCAACCGGCGGTGGCTGCTCGGGTTCGCGGTGCTGTTCGTCGCCGCGGTGCTGCAGATCCTGGCCCTGGCGATGGCGCCGGTGACGGTCGTCGCGCCGCTCGCCGTCATGTCGTTGCCGATCATCGCGGCGATCGGCGTCCGGCACGTGACGCGGGGGTTCGCGGTGGCCGTGATGGCGGCGACGGGCGGGGTGGCCACGTTCGTCGCGATCGCCGCGCGGTCCGCCGTGACGACGGACGTGCCGCCGGCGACGGCGCTGCGGGCGGGTCAGGTGGTCGCCGCCTTGGTGTGCGTGTTCGTCGTCATCGGCGCGTTCCGGAGCGGGACGGCACGTGCCCTCGCGCTGGCCGCCGGGGCGGGTGCGGCGTACGGGCTGGTCGCCGTGCTGGTGCGGGACGTGACGACCGCGCTGCCGCGGTTGCACTGGGTGTCGTTCGCCGGGTTGGCGGTGGCTTTCCTGGTCGGCGCGGCGCTGATCCAGCTGGGGTACGCGAGCGGCCCGGCGGACCTCGTGGTGGCCGGTCAGACCGTGGTGAACCCGATCGTCGCGGCGTGGATCGGGATGGTGCTGCTGGACGAGACCCAGGGAGCCGGCCGCGGCACGGTGATCGCCCTGGTGACGAGCGCCGCCGTGTCGCTGACGGGCATCGCCGCCATCGCCCGCTTCCACCGCCGCCGCCTGGCGTCCCTGCCGACCGACCACGCGCCCACGCCGCCGTGAC
This sequence comes from Actinosynnema sp. NPDC049800, assembly GCF_040656635.1. Lineage (NCBI taxonomy): Bacteria > Bacillati > Actinomycetota > Actinomycetes > Pseudonocardiales > Pseudonocardiaceae > Actinosynnema > Actinosynnema sp. NPDC049800. The sequence goes on from NZ_JBFAMT010000040.1 coordinate 82,610, forward strand.
CGCGCCATCCCGGTGGACGGCGGGATGGCGCGGGTGGTGCGGTACGACGTGGTCAGTCGGTGAGGACCACGTCGTAGTGGTAGTCACCGCAGACGGTGTGCAGGCGCGGTGGGTAGCGCCACAGGGTGGTCGAGCAGGTGCGCCACTGGAGGGGGTGCTCGTTCGCTCCCAGCGGGGCGAGGGAGACGGTCTTCGGTTCGTCGCAGGGCGCGGTGATCTTGCCGTAGGTGGAGCCCCACTTGTAGTCGATGTGCCGCAACGGCGCGCAGTCGCCGACGGTGATGACGAACGAGTTCGGTCCGTGCTCGGGGGACGTGTCGCCGGGGTTGTACCGGATCGTGGACACCTCGGCGGCGGTGGGGACGGCGGGGGTGGCGGCGGCGAGGCTGGTCGGGGTGAGGAGCAGGACGATCAGCAGGGCCAGTAATCGGCTGGGGACACCAAGGCCTCCTCGGGAGTCGGGTACCGCCCGTCCGAGTGCCCACTCCACCGGTCCGCCACACCTGTGAGGTTCGGGGCGGGCGGCGGCAGGGCCGACAGCGGGGTGACGGGGAAGGGGCGATGGCGGGCCGGGGACGCGTGGTGGCCGGATGCGTTCGCACGCCGGAAGCGCGGCGGGCAGGTGTGGTGGACCGGTGTCGACCCACGGCACCGGCGTTCGTGTTGCCGACGTCAGAACGCTCGCGCAGCGGCGAGGCGGCGTGCTCGACGCCGCGGCGGGCTGTGGCGGTCGGCGGTTAGTCCGGGTCCATCCCACCGGCGCCGGCGATGCCCTCGGGCGTCGACTCGTCCGGTGTGGTGTTGGCGGAGCCCGACTGCTCGTCGGCGTAGGTCGGGCGCGAGTGCTCGTCGGCGAAGTCCGGCTCCCCCGCAGTGGCGGGGTCGGGTTCCGGTGTGGTCACGGCCATGGTGTATCCCTTCGGGGGACGGCCCAAACCAGCAGGGGAGATCGTGCGCATCGGGGTGTTCTACGACGGGACGTGGTTCGCTTACCTGAGCGATTTCTACGCCACCGCCCATCCGCGTCGGGCGCGGATCTCGCTGGCCGGGTTGCACGACGCGGTGCGCTGGCACCTCCACACCCGCACGGGCACCGCACTCGACGACTGCGTGATCCACGAGGCGCACTACGTGCGCGGTCGCATCGAGACACCCGCGGCGGCGTTCGACGCGGCCTTGGCCGCCGCCGGGGTCACGCGGCACGACCTGCCCCTGCACGGCGGCAAGGAGAAGGGCGTCGACGTCCACTTCGCACTCGAGGCGTGGGAGCTCGCGACCACCGCGCCGTTGGACTGGGTCGTGCTGATCACCGGTGACGCCGACTTCACCCCGCTGGCCACCCGGCTGACCGGTCGCGGCATCGGGGTGATGGTGCCGGTCGTGGACGACCGGTCGGCCCCGGAGCTGCAACCGGCCTGGACGCCGCGCACGGCGGCGCCGCTGAGGGCCGCGGCGACCTCGACGCCCGCGTTCGACGACCTGTTCGCGCCCGCCGACCGCCTCGGCTACCCGTTGAACGGCCCGTTCGTGCGGTCCACCGAGGTCGTGGCCTCGCCCGCCGGCGCGCCGCGCGGCCGCCGTCGCGGCACCGTGACCGGCTGGAAGCCGGGGCAGCCGCACGGGTTCATCACCGACAGCCGCGGCAGCTCGTGGTACGCCTCCCGCGACGACCTGCCCACCGGCCTCGCCATGCTGCCCACCGGCACACCGGTGTCGTTCACGGGATCGCCGGTGCCGTTGCCCGGCCGGAAGTACCCCCGCGCGGAGTCGATCCGGTTCGAGTGAACCGCCGGGTGCGCGGACGCCGGCACGTCCGCGCACCCGGC
>NZ_JBFAMT010000041.1:0-83531 GCF_040656635.1 Actinosynnema sp. NPDC049800
AACAGCGCGTCGTGCAGCGACAACCCCGTCGCCTTTCCATTCCGTCGGCGCGGCAGGGGCCAGGCGGCGAGGGAACCGACGGCGGAGTGGTCACTAACCGGCGCTCTACGGCGCGTCCCTCAGTCATCGCTTCACGGTTCCGGGGAAGCCGGGGGCGGCAGTGTCATGGGAGCCCTCGAAGGGCGGCCACACCGGGCCGTCACCCCGACTTCCGCCTGGTTCCTACCACAAGCGCCACCCAGGCGCCCGCACGGAAGAGGGTGCACTAGTGACCACACCGGTGTTGCAGGCCCGCGGGCTGGTGAAGCGCTACGGCCGCGTGACCGCGCTGTCGGGCTCGGACCTGGAGTTGCTGCCCGGCGAGATCCTGGCCGTCATCGGGGACAACGGGGCCGGGAAGTCCAGCCTGATCAAGGCGCTGTCCGGCGCGGTCGTGCCGGACGAGGGCGAGATCCTGGTGGACGGCGCACCGGTGGCGTTCACCTCGCCGATCGACGCGCGGGACGCCGGCATCGAGACCGTGCACCAGTCGTTGGCCGTCTCGCCGTCGCTGGACATCGCGAGCAACCTGTTCCTGGGTCGTGAACGCCGCCGCAAGGGCGTGCTCGGCACGGTGTTCCGCATGCTCGACCGCAACGGCATGCGCGAGGAGGCACGGCGGCAGCTCGACGCGCTGGGCATCATGACGATCCAGAACCCCGGCCAGGCCGTGGAGACGTTGTCCGGCGGGCAGCGGCAGGCCGTCGCGGTGGCCCGGGCCGCCGCCTTCGGCAGCAAGGTCGTCATCATGGACGAGCCGACGGCGGCGCTTGGCGTGCGCGAGTCGCGCGCCGTGCTGGACCTGATCCTCCACGTCCGCGACCGCGGCCTGCCGGTCATCCTGATCAGCCACAACATGCCGCACGTCTTCGAGGTCGCCGACCGGATCCACATCCAGCGCCTCGGCCGCCGCAAGGCCGTGGTCGACCCGAAGACCATCTCCATGGCCGACGCGGTCGCCATCATGACGGGAGCGATGGAGCCGCCTGACCAGGCTGCGTGACGTAGTTCGACCCTGACGCCGCCGCGTCCGCGCGGCGGCGTCCCCTCCTGCGCCAGGACTCACCGGGCGAGCGTGCGTCATCAGCTGCCGGGGTTCTCCGAACGTGGCCGGCGATTCGGTCGTTGTGACCGATCCGCGGTTCCGCGAATTGTCGGTGGGTGCCGGCAACGTGCGGTCCATGCCCCGGCTTGTGCCCGCGCTGCTGCGCGACCCGGCGTTCCGCTGGTACTTCATCGCCCGGACCTCCTCCCACTTCGGTGACGGCCTCATCGGCATGGCGCTGGTGTTCGGCTCGTTGCGGCTCGGCGCGTCGCTGACCGAGGTCGGGCTGGTGCTGCTCGTCGGCCGGTTGCCGGTGGTGGTGTTCACGCTCGTCGGCGGGGTGGTGGGCGACCTGGTGTCGCGTCGGGCCGTCATGCTCGCCGCCGACGTCGTCCGCTGCGCCTCCCAGGGCTTGACGGCCGTGCTGCTGATCACCGGTGCGGGGACGCTGTGGCACCTGGCCGCGTTGCAAGCGGTGGCGGGCACGGCGAACGCCTTCTTCGCCCCCGCCGCGGCGGGCTTGGTCGTCGACGTGGTGCCCCAAGAGCGGCGGCGTCAGGCCAACGCCTTGGTCAACGCCGCCCAGAACGCCGCGACGCTCCTCGCCCCGGTGGTGTCCGCGGTGCTGGGAGCGGGCGTGTCCTTCGCCGTGGACGCGGCCACGTTCGCGGTCAGCGCCGCCGCGCTCGTCGCGCTGAAGGTCCCGGACCGGCCGGTGCCCCCACGACCCGCGCTGCTCGACGCCGCGCGGCACGGGTGGCGCGACTTCCGCGCCCGCCCCTGGTTGCAGGCCATCACGATCCAGGTCGCCGTCATCAACGGGGCGTGCATCTCCCCGTTCCTGGTCCTCGCTCCCGTCCTCGCCGATCAACAACTGGGTGGTGCGCTGGCATGGGGGTTCATCGCCAACGGCTACGCCGTCGGCGCGTTGCTGGGCAGCGTCCTTGCCCTGCGTTGGCGACCGCGACGCCCGCTGGTGGTGGCCTGCGCCATCCCGGTCGCCTTGGCCCCGCTGCTGGCCCTGCTCGCCGCGGGGGCGCCGGTACCCGTGCTCGTCGCGGCGGCCGTTCCCGCCGGGGTGCAGGCCGGCCTCTACGCGGTGCTGACCCAGACCGCGCGGCAGGTGCACGTGCCCGCCGACCTCGTCGCCAGGGCCACCGGCTTCTCCTCCGTCGTCGGCCTGGCCGCCGCGCCCGTGGGCATGGCCCTGGCCGGACCGGCGGCCGAGCTCGTCGGCACGGACGCCGTCCTCCTCGCCGGCGCGGCGATCGCTGTGCTGAGCGCGCCGCTGGCGCTCACCGTGCGCTCCGTCCGGCAGCTGCCGGCCGAGCCCGAACCCGCCCGCTGACCAGGACGGCGGGACGGGCACGCGAGGCGAAGCGCCGTGGCCGGAACCGGTCAGGGGCAGTCCGTGCGCAGTGGTGTGGCCGGATACTCCGATCAGAGTCGATCACGGGGGGTGGGCATGGACGCGTTGCTGCCTTCCTCGGCCAACTCCGGGTACGTGCGGTTGGCCGAGGAGTTCCGCAGGATCCGGGAGGTGCGCGCGCGGAGCCGGGCGACGGCCTGGTCGGACGACGGGTTGGTCGAGGCGACGGTCGACGCGGGCGGGCGGCTGATCGGCCTCCGCCTGGACCCGCGGGTCCACCGCGATCCGGACTCGGCCGCGTTGGCGCGGACCGTGCTGCAGACCGTGCAGGCGGCGAACCGGGAGGCCACCCGGGCCGCGTTCGAGGTGGTGTCCCGGTTCCTGCCCGCCGATGCCGACCCCGACACCGCCGACCTGAGGTTCGACCTCGCGTTGGCCGAACTGGATCGCCGGATACGACAGGGGGAGCAGCGATGACCTCATCGGCCGACGGCGCGCAGATGGAGACCGCGGGCGTGGAGCAGGCGATGTCCCGGATGGACACGGCCGGGCAGGGCGCGGTCACGGCCTGGTCGAGCGCCGCGACCACCATCGGCAGCCTGGAGGGCCAGTTGGGCCGGGGCGTGCTCGGGCAGGCGTTCATGGGCAGGTACCGCGTCGGCGCCGAGCAGGTCGCGCGTGACGTCTCCCGGCACGTGCCCGCGTCGGAGAGGCTGGCGGGTGCGGGACTGGCGAGCACCGCGGACTACGTGCAGGCCGACACCACCGGCCGCGACCGGTTCGAGGGACTGGCATGACCACCCCGGAGCCGAGCGGTCCACTGTGGGCGGAGGTCAAGGCGCGCTACGACCCCTGGCCGCCCGACGACGAAGTGGTGGCGCAGCAGCTCGGCGCGGCCTGGCGCGGGGCAGCGGGCGCCGTCACCGACGCCGGCGCGGAGGTGACCACCTCGGGACGGGCCGCGCACGCGTCCTGGCAGGACACCGGCGGGGAGACGGTGGAGGGGCAGGCGGCGGCGGTCGGCTCGACCTTCGAGCAGCTCGGGCAGCGGCAGCTCCAGCAGGCGGTGCTGGCCGAGGACTACGCCACCAGCCTGATCCGGACCAAGCAGGGCATCCACGACGTGGTCGCCGCGTACTCGCCGTTGTACGAGGCCGCCCTGATCAGCCCGCACGACCCCGGCGACATGATGGTCGTCGACTACGTCAACCGGATCGTCGACGCCGCCGGCGAGGCGATCCTCCGGCTGCTGACGATCGAGTCCCACGGGCCCGGCATCGACCCCGAAGGCCGGCTGCCGACCCCCGAGTCGCTGGCCACCGGCGGGCCGATCATCGGCGGCGACCTGAACTTCTACTTCGATCACGGCACCTGGAAGGCGTTCGACGGCACGGTCGAGGGCGAGTACTCCGCCGGTCTGCACCTCACCGGCGCGATCAACCAGCCCAGGTCCGAGGACCCGTTGATCGACCTGGAAGCGCAGTTCGGCGTGCAGGTGAGCGGCCCGGAGCTGGAGCACTCGCTCGGACCGCTCACCGTCTCCGCCCAGCCCGAGGTCTACGTCGGGCCGGGCGCCAAGTTCGCGCTCGACGTGATCAACGAGAACGGCAAGGTCGGCCTGGGCTTCAAGGTCGGCGCCTCCGCGATCGCCGGCGGCGCGCTGAACGGCGAGCTCGCGCTCGACTTCGGGGAGATCGGACGGAGCCTCTTCCCGTTCTGACCCGCGGCGGCCGGAACCGACTCGACCCGAACGGAGTGACCCGTGAACGGAGAACTGTCGCTGCCCATCGCGTTCCGGCTCCCGCCGGGCTGGCTGCCGGTGCCGCCCGACGAGGTCGGCGCCGGTGGGGCGGCGTTCGTCGCGATCGCCACCGCGACCCACGGCTCCGGTTTCACCGCCACGATCGTCATCGACGAACCCGACGCGGGGTGGACGCCCGCCGAGCTGGCCGACCTGTCCGCCGCCGCCCTGCCGACCGCGACCGTCACCGACCGCGTCGACGGGACCGGTCCCCACGGTCCGCGGCTCACCCAGTCGCTGCGCCTCACGACCACCGCCGGGCAGGAGGTCGTCCGGGTGGAGGAGTACCTGACCCTGCCGGACGCGGCGGACCCCGGCCGGCGCGGCGTCGTGCGGTTGAGGTGCACGGCCACCCGTGACCAGGCCGACGACGCCACCGCCGACCTGGCCGAACTGGTGGCCGGCCTGCGCCCGACCGAGGTCCCGCCGGTGCCGGCGCCGCTCCCGGGCCCGGCGAGGACCGCGCCGGAAGCCTGACCCCCGCCCGCGCGGGAAGCCTGACCGTGACCGCGCGGAGAAGCCTCACGCGGCTCAGCGCCGGTGATTCCGGAAAGGCATTTGGTGGGCGTCGGTCGGACCTTTGCTCTGTTAGTGGGATCCGGTGTCGCCCACTGATTCCGGTCGCGGGCGAGAAGCGTGATCGGCTGCCCATCGAGCGCCACCGACCGGCGGCCCGTCACCCCCGGCCGTCGCGCTCGGGCAGGGAGCGGAGGTGGTCGGCCAGGGACGCGACGGTCGAGTGGGCGAACAGGTCGACCATGGTCAGGTCCGGGTGGATCTCCCGCGCCACGCGCAGCGCCTTCATCGAATCACCGCCCAGCGCGAAGAAGTCGGCGTCCCGGCCCACCTCGGCCAGGCCGAGCGCGTCCCGCCACACCTCGGCGACGCGCCGCTCGACCGGGTCGGCGGGCGCGACCGCGCCCACGGGCCACACCGGTGCCGGCAGCGCCCGTCGGTCCACCTTGCCGTTCGGGCTCAACGGCAGCCGGTCCACGGGCACGACCAGCGCGGGCACCAGCCGGCGCGGCAGCACCTCGGCGAGGGCCGCGCGCACGTCGTCAGAGGAGAACCGGGCCACCGCGTAGGCCACGAGCCGCCGGTCGCCGGACGGGTCCGCCGCCGCCGTCACCACGACCTCCCTCGTGGACAGCACCTGCCTCAGCGCGGCCTCCACCTCGCCCAGCTCGACCCGCACGCCGTTCAGCTTCACCTGGAAGTCCAAGCGGCCCAACAGCTCCAGCTGACCGTCCGCCCGGTACCGCACCAGGTCTCCGGTCCGGTAGAGGCGCTCGTCGCGCACGGGTCCGTAGCTCCACGTCACGAACCGCCGCGCGGTCTGCTCCGGCGGGCCGAGGTACCCGCGCGCCAGGCCCGCGCCCGCGAGGTGCAGCTCGCCCGGCACGCCGACCGGCACCGGCCGCATCGCCCGGTCCAGCACGTAGACGCGCTGGTTGGCCATCGGTCGCCCGTACGGGATCGACGTCCACGCCGGGTCCACCTCGCCCACCTCGTACACCGTTGAGTGGATCGACGCCTCGGTGGCGCCGCCCAGGACCGCGATCCGCACGTCGGGCGCGAACCGCCGCAGCCGGTCGGGCAGCGTCACGGCCACCCAGTCGCCGCCCAGCATGGCCACCCGGAGGTGGGGCAGCGGGCGGTCCAGCCGGTCCAGCACCAGCTCCAGCAGGGCGGGCGCGGAGTTCCACACCGTGATCGGCCGGTCGGCCAGTTCCGCCGCCCACCGCGCCGGGTCGGGACCGGTCAGCACCACCGCGCCGCCGGCGATCGTGATGCCGAGCAGCTCGTAGACGGACATGTCGAAGCTCGGCGACGACAGGCCGAGCACCCGGTCGTCCGGGCCGACGCCGAAACGCGTGTTGAGGTCCACGAGGTTGTTCAGCACGCCCCGGTGCCGCAACGCGATGCCCTTCGGGCCGCCGGTGGAACCGGAGGTGTAGATGACGTAGCAGAGGTCGTCGGGTCCCGCGCCGACGTCCGGGTCGTGCTCCGGCTGCTCCCGCAGCACGGCCGCGTCCCGGTCCAGCAGCACGACGGGCGTGTCGTCGGGCAGGTTCGCGGCCAGGTCCGCGCGGCCGACCAGGACGGCCAGCCCCGCGCCGCGCCGCATCAGGTCCAGCCGGGCGGGCGGGTAGTCGGGGTCGAGCGGCACGTACGCGCCACCGGCCTTCAGCACGCCGAGCACGGCGGGCAGCAGGTCGGGCGACCGGTCCAGGCAGATCCCCACCCGAACCCCCGGCCCGACGCCCAGCTCGCGCAACCGGTGCGCCAGCCGGTTCGCCGAGCGGTTGACCTCGGCGAAGGTCCACGTCCGGTTGCCGCGCACCACCGCGACCGCGTCGGGCGCGGCCCGCACCCGGTCCTCGAAGTGCCCGTGCAGGCAGCCGTCGGCGGGCAGGGCGACCGCGGTGTCGTTCCACTCGACCAGCAGCCGGTGCTCTTCCTCGGGCGTGAGCAGCGACAGGTCCGGTCGTCCCCGCCGGGTCGACGCCATCGCGAAGTGGCCGAGCAGCCGCCGCACGGTGTCCGCGTCGAACAGGTCGGGGTCGTACCGGGCGGTGACGCCGCCGTCGACGACGACGGTCAGCTCGCGGTCCACCCCGTCGTCCTCGACGAGCAACGCCGTGGGGCACGGCCCGGTCGCCGGGCGCGGCACTCCGGACCCGTCCACCGCCACCGCGCCCCGAGGACCGTCGAACACCACCACGTCCTGGTCGGTGTACCGGGCGAGCAGCAGTGCGAACGCGGCCATCAGCGCCTCCACCGGGTGCTCGCCGGGCAGGTCCGCCCGCAGCACGGCCGAGCGCCGCGCGGACCGGGGGCCGCGCGGCCGGTCGGTGGGCAGGGACGTGGTCATGCGGGCACCTCCGACAACTCGAACGGGACGGGGAACTCCGCGCACAGCCACGCCACCCGGGCCCGCACCCGGTCGCGCACCGCCGGGTCGAGGTCGTAGCGGCGGTCGTCCAGCGGGCGCACCGCGCGCAGCACCGCGTCCACCAGGTCGGCGCACTCCTCCGCCTCGCCCGGCCCCATGCCGCGCCGGGCCACGACGTTCGTGCCCAGCCGCAACCCGCTCGCGACCAGAGGCGGCCGGTCATCGCCGGTGACGCGGTTGCGGTTGGCGAGGATCCCGCATTCCTCCAGGGCGCGTTCGGCCACCACACCGGTCACCCCGCGCGGGCGCAGGTCCAGCACCACCATGTGGGTGTCGGTGCCGCCGGTCAGCACGCGGTGCCCGAGCCGGGAGAGCCGGGCGGCGAGCGCGGCGGCGTCGGCGACGACGCGGCGCGCCCACTCGCGGAACTCCGCGCGGCCCGCCAGGTCCAGCGCCCGCGCCTTCGCGGCGATCGCGCCGGGGTTCGGGGTGCCCTGCGTGCGCGGGAACACGCTGCGCTGCATCAGGCCCGCCAACGTCGTCGTGCCGTCCGGCGCCGGGGCGCGGTGCTCGGCGCCGATGAGGATCAGCCCGCCGCGCGGTCCGCCGAGCTGCTTGTAGGTGCTCGTCGTGGTCACGTGCGCCGTGTCGATCGGACTGGGGTGCTCGCCGGCCACCACCAGGCCCGCGACGTGCGAGATGTCCGCCAGCAGGTACGCGCCCACCGAGTCGGCGATCTCCCGGAACCGCCGGTAGTCCAGCGCCCGCGGGTGCGCGCTCGCGCCGGCCACGACGACGCCGGGCCGGTGCCGTCGGGCGAGGTCGGCGACCTGGTCGTAGTCGACCCGCCCGGCCGCGTCCACGCCGTAGCCGACGGCCCGGAAGTGGGTGCCGGTCACGGACGCGGCCGAACCGTGGGTGAGGTGCCCGCCCGCGTCGAGGTCCATGCCCAGCAGCACCCCGCCCGGCGGCAGGAGGCCGACCAGCGCGCTGAGGTTCGCCGACGAGCACGAGTGCGGCTGCACGTTGGCGTACCGCGCGCCGAACGCCGCCTTGGCCCGGCGCACGGCCAACCGCTCCACCACGTCGAACCACGCCGCCCCGGGGTGGTAGCGCGCGCCCGGGTACCCCTCCGCGGTCACGTTGTTCAGCGCCGCGCCCGCCGCCGCCAGCACCGACGGGTGGGCCAGGCTCGCGTGCGCCACCAGCGCCAGGGTGTCCCGCTGCCCGCGGGCGTCCGCGGCCAGCGCGCCCGCGAGCTCCGGGTCGTCGCGTTCCAGCGTCACAGCACGGCCCCGATCGTCTTCCACAGCAACGGCCACGCCTCGGTGAAGTACATGTGCCCGCCGGGCAGCTGCACCAGTGTGAACCGGTCGGTCGTGCGGTCGGCCCACTCCCGGATGTCCGCCACGGACACCATCACGTCGTCCTCGCCGCGCAGGGCGGTGATCGGCAGCGGCAACCGGGCCCCGGTCGGGTGGAACCGCTCCAGCAGCAGCATGTCCGCCCGCAGCACGGGCAGCAGCAACTCGCGCAGGTCGGGGTCCCGCAACGCCTCGTGGTCGTAGCCGATCATGTCCCGCACCCCGGCGGCCAGCCGGTCGTCGTCCACCTCGGACACGCGGATGCGGCCGGCCACGCGTTGCGGTGTCAGCGCGCCGCTGACCAGCAGGTGGGCGGGCGGCCTGCCGCGCGCGACGAGCACGTGCGCGGCCTCGTGCGCGAGCACCGCGCCGAAGCTGTGGCCGAACAGGGCGAACGGCGCGTCGCCCGCCTGCGCCAGGACGCGGTCGGCGACGTCCTCGGCCGCGTCCGCCATGGTGGCGTGGAAGTCCTCGACGAACAGCTCCTCGCGACCGGGCAGTTGGATCGGGGCGACGCGGATCGACTCGAACGGGTGGTCGCGCCACGGTCGGTACACACTCGCCCCGGCGCCGGCGTGCGGCAGGCACATGATCGTGGTCGGCATGGCGAATCCCCTCGCGTCAGCTCGTGGTCGTCTCGGCCAGGGCCCGCCGGAAGGCCGCGGCCAGGTCGGGCAGGCGGGTCGCCCACCACGACCGGGACACCGCCTGCACCTGGCCGCGCCACCGCTCGCCCTCGTCGCGCAGCTCCAGCAGCAGTTCCGTTTGCAGCCCCCGCTGCGGCACCGGCACCGACCGCAGCACCGCGGGCCCCGCCCGGTGCCGGGCCCTGGTCCAGCTCTGGAAGGCGAACGACGCCTGGTACACCGGCATCCGCCTGCCCCGGCCCGGCCGCGCCGCCGCCACGATCCGGTCGAACGGCAGGTCGGCGTGCCCGAGCGCGCCCACCAGGGCCGTCCACACCCGCGTCACCGCGCCCGGTCCGCGCGGGTCGCGGACCCGGATCGGCAGCATGTTCAGCGCGCACCCCACCTCGTCCTCCGCGCCGGGCGGGCGCACCGCGACGGCCGTGCCGACGCAGAAGTCGGCCACCCCGGTCAGCTCGGCCAACGCCCGGCCGTACGCGGCGAGCAGCACCGCGAACGGCGAGCAGGACAGCCGCCGCGCCGCCTCGCGCACCGGCGCCGGCTCGCACGTCAGCGGCGCCTCGACCAGCCGGTCCTCGGCCAGGTCGCGCAGGCCGAGCCCCACCCCGCCGTCCGGCAGGTCGCCCGCGCCGGCCAGCGCCTCGCGCCAGTACGCGGCGAGCCGTTCGGCGCGCGCGTCGTCCGGGTCGGCGGCGGGCAGCCCAGGGCGTTGCGGCAACGCGGGCACGCCACCGGCCAGCGCCACCCCGTACGCCCGCGCCAGGTCGGCGGTGAACACCTCCTCGGACAACCCGTCGAACACGGCGTGGTGCACGGCCAGGTGCAGGTCCGCCCCGGGAACAGGCACGGCCCCCTGCCCGTCGGGCACCAGCGCGGCCCGGAACACCCGGCCCGCCGCCAGGTCGAACGGCCGGGCGGCCAGCTCGCCGCACGCCCGGTCGGGCGTGGTCCCGGCGGGCAGCACGCGCAGCACGTCCCGCGGCACGTCCCGCTCCTCGCGCACCAGGTCGCCGCCGGCCACCGCGAACGCGGTGCGCAACGCCGGGTGCCGGGCGACGACGGCCCGGACCGCCGCCCGCAGCTCCGCCTCCCGCACCGGACCGTCCACCCGCACCCGGCCGAACGCGATCGCCGCGGGCGCGCCCGGTCGGACCCGCTCGGCGAACCAGAACCTCCGCTCCGCGGCGGACGCGCGCTCGGCCACGGCTACCTCGCCGAGTAGCCGGCGTCGACGGTCACCACGGTCCCGGTCACGTGTCGCGTCTCGTCCGAGGCCAGCCACACCGCCGCCGCGGCCACGTCCGCCGGGTCGACCAGGGTGTTCATCGGCTGGTCGGCCAGGAACGCGGCCTCGTGCTCGGACACCGGCACGTCCAGGCTGCGCGCGATCTCCGACAGCATGCGGCCCTCCACGTCGGGGTCGTCGCGGACGTTGCCGGGGCACACGGCGTTGACCCGCACCCGCAGCGGCGCGAAGTCCAGCGCGGTCGCCTTCGTCAGGCCGACCAGGCCGTGCTTGGCCGCGACGTACCCGGCGAAGTGCCGGTAGCCGACCAGCCCGGCGGTGGAGGCGACGTTGACCACGCTGCCCGACCGCCGCTCCAGCATGGCCGGCGCGAACGCCGCGGTGACGCGCCAGGCGCCGCTCAGGTCCACGTCGAGCATCAGCAGCCACTCGTCCTCGGCGATCTCGTGCGCGGGCCTGCCCGACGGCGCGGCGACGCCCGCGTTGTTGACCACCGCGTCGACCGCGCCGAACCGGTCCAGCGCCGCGTCCGCCAGCCGGCGCACGGCGGCCAGGTCGCGCACGTCGGCGATCGACACCTGCACCTCGGCGCCGCGCTCGCGGCACAGCTCGGCGGTGTGCTCCAGCTGGCTCTCGGAGCCCAGCGGGTAGGGCACGCCCGGCACGTCGCGCGCCACGTCCACCAGCACCAGGTCCGCGCCCTCGGCCGCGAACGCCGTCGCGCACGCCCGGCCGACACCGCGCGCCGCCCCGGTCACGACCGCGACCTTGCCCGACAACCGCCCCGTCACCGCCGCGCCCCCTCGTCCACCCCGTGCACGTCCAACCGGCGCAGCGCGGGCAACCGCAGCGCCACCGCCACCAGCACCAGGTAGACCGCCGCGAACCCGGCCAGCGTCCAGCGCAGTCCCACGCCCTCCACCGACCACCCGGCCGTCAGCACGCCGACCGGCACCGCGGCGAAGGCCGCCGCTCCCGTCAGCCCGAACACCCGGCCGTGCAACGCCTCGGGCACCCGCTCCTGCATCACGGTCGTCAGCAGCGGGTTGAGCGGGCCGCTCGCCAGCCCCACCAGGAACGCCAGCACCGCCATCAGCGGCACGCCGGGCAGCAGCACCATCACCACCCGCAGCGCGGCCACCACCGCGAAGCAGCCGACGAACGTCGCGTACCGGTGCCGCAGCGGGCCGCGACTGGCCGGCGCGTACCCGAACGTGCCCACGACCGCGCCCAGCCCGCCCGCCGCCAGCAGCCAGCCCAGGGCGCGCACGTCGTGGGCCACCTCCGTGGCGTAGACGGGCAGCAGCACGGGCGCGAACGCGTCGTCCACGAAGTTGGTCACCACCACCACGGCCAGGATCGCGCCGATCACCGGGGTCGCGGCCACGAACGCGAAGCCCTCGCGGACCTGCCGGGCGAACCCGAGCCGCTCCTGCGCGGCCGGCGCGGTGGCGGGCACGCCGACCAACGTCACCAGGGCCGCCAGCAGGACGCACCCGGCGTCCAGGTAGAGCGTCGGCGCGGGGCCGACCGCCGCGACCAGCGCGGCGGCCAGCGGCGGGCCGAGGAGCAGCGCCAGCCGCTGCGCCGACTGGTGCACGGTGTTGGCGGTCTCCCGCCGCACCCGGGCCGCGTCCGCCAGCGGCGCGAGCTGGCTCAGCCGGGCGGTGCCGGCGGGCGTCGCGGCCACCGCCCGGCCGAACAGCAGGGCCAGCAGCACCGGCAGCGGCAGGCCGACCGTGCCGTGCAGCAGCGGGACGGCCGCGGTGGCCACGGCGGCCAGCAGGTCGGACACCACACCCACGCGACGGCCGCCGAACCGGTCGACCAGCACGCCGCCGACCGCGCCCGCGAACACCAGCGGGAGGGTGTTGGCGAACCCGGCCAGCCCGGTCTGCCCCGCGCTGCCCGTCTCCTCCAGCACGTACAGCGGCACCGCGACCAACGAGACCGCGTTGCCGAACCACGACAGGTAGTTGGCGCTCAGCAGCGCCACCAACGGCCGCCGGCTCACCGCGCGCCCCGCCGGGCCCGGCTCAGCTCGGCGAACAGCCGGTCCATCCGGGTGTCGGGGATCCCGGTCTCGCCCGGCACGTCGTCGTCGGGCGACACCACGTCCCGGAACGCGGCCGCGGTCCGGTCGGCGACCTCGCGCACGACCGCCTCCGGCACGGCGCGCGGGCTGAACTGCCAGCGGAGCACCAGGTTCCCCGACTCCAGCGCCGCGACGACGTCCAGCTCGGTCGGCCGGGTGAAGTCGTCGTTGTCGGAGGGCCCCAGTTCCGCGACCCGGGTCAGGTACCCCGCACCGGGGCCGGTGAGCGCGCCCAGGTAGTTGAAGCTCACCACGGGCGTCACGTCCGCGAGCACTGGGTCGGGCCCGGCCCGCAGCAGCCCGAACCCCTTTCCGCCGTCGGGCACCGTGCGCAGCGCCGCACCGACCGCGGCCAGGTCGTCGGCCGGGTCGCCACCGGTCACCGGCAGCACCACGGGGTACGAGCAGGCGTGGAAGCCCACCGCGCGGTCGGCGTCCCACTCCGGCAACGCGGCCGGCGTCTCCCGGCCGGGCCCCACCACCATGAGCACGACCCGCTCGGTCCACGGCCGCAAGGCGCGCGCCACCGCCGTCGCCGCCTCCGCGCGGTACGTGCCCGGTCCGGGCAGCGGCACGACGGTCTCCAGCTCGACCACGTCACCCTGCCTCGTGGGCTCGCCGGTGCCCCAGGTGAACGGCGTGACGGCCTCCTGCTGCGCCCGCCAGTACCCCTCCTGCGGCCGTGCGGACACCTCGCGCAACGCGGCGGAGTGCGCCGCCGGCGCGACGGGCTCGGGCACGAGCGCGCCACCGGCGTAGGCGCGGGCCAGGTCGTCCACGACCACGGCCCACGACAGGCCGTCGATCACCAGGTGGGCCGCGGTCAGCACGACCCGGTCCGGCCCGAGCGCGCACGCGGCGAACAGCGGACCCTCCGCCACGTCGAAGCCCGCGCGCTGCGCCGCCGCGACCTCTTCCGGCGTCCCGCCGGCGGACACCCGCCAGTCCCAGCGGTCACCCGTGCGGACGACCCACTCCTCGCCCTCGCGGGTGAAGCGCGAGAGGAGGCCGGGGTGCGCGGCGACCACGGCGGCGACCGCGTCCCGCAGCCGTGCGTGGTCCAGCGGCTCGGGCGCCGCCAGCACCGCGGTGTGCGCCCAGCGCTCGACCCGGGGCAGCCCGGCCCGCAGCAGCAGGTCCTGCTCGGGTCCGGCGGGCGCGACGTCGGCGGCGGGGCGCGGGGCCTCACCCTTCGCGGCTTCCGGCAACGCGGCCAGACCGCCCAGCGTCGGCCGGGAGAACACGTCGCGCACGGTCGCCGCGAACCCGGCGGCCCGCAGCCGGTCCACCAACCGGACGGCCAGCACCGACGTCCCGCCGTGCTCGAAGAACACGTCCTCCGGCGCGGCGTCGGCCCGGCCGAGCACCTCCTGCCACGCCCGCCGCGCCAGCTCCAGCCGATCGGTGTCCGCGGCGACGGCCCGCGTCGGGACGGCCAGCACCGGGGGCGGCGGCGCGGCGACCACCGCCCGCGACCGCAGCGGCGTGCCGGGCTCGTCGACGAACACCTCGACCAGGCGCAGCAGCCGGCGGGTCAGCCGGTCCACGGTGGCCGCGTCGAACAGGGCGGTGCGGTACTCGAACCGCCCGTAGAGCACGTCGCCCGCCTGCCACCAGCCGACCGTGATGTCCATCGGCGACACGCCGTCCTTGACGCCGTTGGCGTACACCTCGGCGCCGGGCACCTGGAAGATCGTGTCGTCGAAGTCCAGCACCAGGTGCATCGTCTGCAACAGGGGGTAGCGGGTCGCCGAGCGGTCCGGCGACACCGCGGCCACGATCTCGGCGAACGGCACCTCCCGGTGCTCGGCGACGGCCGCCGAACCGGCCGCGGTCGCGGCCAGCACGTCGTCCGGGGTCGGGCGCTCGGGCAACCGCACCCGCACCGGCACGTTTGTCAGCAGGAAGCCGATGAGGTCCTGGGTCTCCGGCCGACCGCGGGTGACGCTGGGCAGCCCGATGGACAGGTCCCGCTGACCGGTCTCCTCGAACAGCAGCGCCGCGTAGACGGCGAGCAGCGACGTCGCCAGCGTGGTCCGCCGCGCCCTGGTGTGCCGCAGGAACGCCGCGCCGACCCGTTCGTCGAGCCGGAACTGGTGGTGCGCGCCGGCGTGGTCGTCGGTGTCCGGCGAGCCGTCGTAGGGCAGCGGCAACGAGGTCGGCGCGCCCGCCAGGTAATCGCGCCAGAACTCCCGGTGCCGGCGGCCCGCGTCGCCCGCGAACAGCTCCCGCTGCCAGTGCGCGAAGTCGCCGAACTGCACCGCGAGGTCGGGCACGTCGGGCGCGCGTCCC
The DNA here is from genome assembly GCF_040656635.1 of Actinosynnema sp. NPDC049800. Classification (NCBI taxonomy): domain Bacteria; kingdom Bacillati; phylum Actinomycetota; class Actinomycetes; order Pseudonocardiales; family Pseudonocardiaceae; genus Actinosynnema; species Actinosynnema sp. NPDC049800. Next base: position 14,795 of record NZ_JBFAMT010000041.1, read on the forward strand.
TCCAGCGCCGCGCGGTAGTGCTCCAGCAGCTCCCGGTTCAGCCGGACGTAGGACCACTGGTCGGTGACCGAGTGGTGCATGGTCTCGCAGACCTGGTGCTCGTCGTCGGACAGGTGCACCACGCCGAGCCGCAGCAGCGGACCGGCGCCGAGGTCGAACGGCGTGCCCACCTGCTCGGCGACGAACTCGGCCAGCCGGCGCTCCCGGTCCGGCGCGCCGCGCAGGTCCAGTTCGCGCACGGCCACCGGCGCGTCCGGGCGCACCCGCAGCTCCGGCCGCCCGTCCCGCACCTCGACCGTGCTGCGCAGCAGCTCGTGCCGGCGGACCACGGCCCGTGCGGCGGCGACCAGGGCCGGCACGTCCAGCCTGCCCCGGAACCGCAGGCCGAAGCTGAGGGAGTACGTGGTGGCGCCCGGGTCCAGCCGGTCGAGCACCCACAGCCGCTCCTGGTCCAGCCCCAGCGGGAACCGCTCGCGCGGGCCGGGACGCGGTGCGAGCGGCGGTCCGGCCTTGGCCGCGGCGAGGCGTCCGGCGAGCGCGGCGCGCTGCGCCGGGGTCAGCCTGGCCAGTCGCGCGTCGATCGCGTCGGTGCTCATGCCGCCTCCTCGTCCGACACCAGTGCGGTCAGCGCGGGCAGCCCCGCCAGCACGTCGGCCGCGGGCAGGCCGAAGTCCACCAGGCACCCCACCTCGTCCGCGCCCGCCGCCGCCAACCCGCGCAGCGTCGACCGGGCCTTGTCGCGGTCGCCCAGCAGCGACAGCGGGCCGTGCAGGTAGCTGCGGAACGCCTCCTCCAGCAACACCTCGTCCGTGGCGCCACCGGTCTGCCTGCGGAACGCGGCCAGGTAGCGGTGCATCGCCGGGCGCAGGAACTCCTCCAGGTCCGGCCGGTCGCTGACGTGCGCGTGGACCATCACCACCACGTCGCCGTCGCCGTCGTGCCCGGCTTCCCGCCACGCCTGCCGATAGCGGGCGACGTTGTCGCGCAACGTCGGTAGGGTCTGGCCCAGCAGCGCGGTCATCACGCCGCAGCCGGTGCGGCCGGCCTCGACGAACGTCGCCGGGTTGCCCGCGGCGGTCAGCCACACCGGCAGGGTCGGCTGCACCGGGCGCGGGCTCACGCGCACCTCGGCGTCGCCGCCCGCGGTGGTGGGCAGGCGCACCACGTCACCGCGCCACAACCGGCGCACCAGGTCCACCGCCTCCGCGGTCACCTCGCGCCGCCGGTCGAAGCCCGACCGGGCCAGCACGAAGTCGTCCGGGTGCCAGCCGCTGGCGAACGAGACGCCGACCCGGCCGCCGGACAGGTTGTCCACCAGCGCCCAGTCCTCGGCCACCCGCACCGGGTGGTGCAGCGGCGCGGCGACGCTGCCGGCGTGCACGCGCAGGCGAGTGGTGCGCGCCGCCACGGCCGCGGCCAGCACCGCCGGGTTCGGCGAGAAGCCGCCGAAGTCCACGAAGTGCCGCTCCGGCAGCCAGACCGCGTGCAGCCCCGCCCGGTCGGCGGCCGTCGCGGCGGTCAGCACCAGGTCGTAGTAGTCGGCCGCGGCCATGCTGTCGGCGCTGGCGAAGAAGTACAGGCTCAACCGCTTCGGCAGCGGTCCCGCCTGCGCGCCCAACCTCTCCCGCAGCCGCCGCCGCTGCTCGGGAGACAGGGCGCGCAGCCGTTGCGCCGGTGTGGTCATCGCTGCGCCTCCTCCTCGGCTTCCAGCTCGTCCAGCAGCCTCAGCAGCTCCTCGTCGTCGCGGCCCGCCACGATCTCGCGCACCCGCGCGACGAAGTCGCCCAGCGTCGAGCACTCGTAGAGGTCGTGCAGCCGGACGTCGAGCAGCAGGTCCTCGTTGACCGCCGCGACCAGGTGGGCGGCCTGCAACGACGTGCCGCCCAGCTCGAAGAAGTTGTCCTCCGGCCGCAGCGGCGGTCCGCCGAAGGCGCTGTGCCACAAGGCGATCACCCGGTCCTCCAGGTCGTCGGCGGGCACGGGCGTCACCACCTCGGGCCGCGGGGGCGGTGCGTCCTGCTCGTCGCCCAGCCAGTGCACCCGGTCGGCGAACGGGTAGGTCGGCAGCGGGACCGGGCGGGTCGGCGGCGCGGGCATGGTCGGCGTGAGGCCCGCCGTCCACGTGCGGGCGATGGCCTCGGCGTGCCCGCGCGGCTCGTCGACCGCACCGCGCCCGCCGAACAAGTCCAGCACCAGCGGCGCGAGCCCGGCGGCGCGGGCCGCCTGGCGTGCCAGCCTGCCGACCGCGCCGTCCCGGTCCAGGGCCACCACGACGTCCGGCCGGTGGTCGAGCAGCGCGCGGACGCAGTCGTGGAACCGGACGGTGCGGCGGACCTGCGCACCCCAGTACGCGGGATCGGTGGCCTGGTCGGCGGTGAGCACGTCGCCGGTCGTGTTCGACAGCACCACGTGCCGCGGCGCGGACAGCGGGATGGTCGTCAGGAAGCGGGTGAACTCCTCGGCGGCCTCGGCCATGTCGACGGAGTGGAACGCGTGCCCGGCGGACAGCCGGGTCGCCTGGACGCCCCGTTCCCGGCACCGCCGCACCACGGCCTCGACCGCTGCCGGCCGACCGCCGAGCACGGTGTTGTCGGGCGCGTTGACCACGCACACCTCCACGGCGTGCCCGTCGGCCAAGGCGCGGGCCTCCTCCTCGCCCAACCGCACCGCGACCATCGCGCCGGCGGGAGCCGCTTCCATCACCGCGCCGCGCGCCACGACCGCGCGGGCCGCGTCGGCGAACGAGAACACCCCCGCGTGGGCGGCGGCCACCAGCTCGCCGACGCTGTGGCCGAGCAGCAGGTCCGGCCGCAACCCGCGGTCGGCGAGCGTGCCCAAGGCCGCCCACTGCAAGGCGAACAGCAAGGGCTGGACCACCGCCGTGCGGCCGAACCGGCGGTCGTCCGGCGACCAGTCGGCGAGGTCGTGCAACACCGGGCCGCCGCCTTCGCGCACCGCGTCGGCCGCGAGGTGGAAGGCCCGGCGGAACCCGTCGTGCCGCAGCATCCCGATCCCCGCGACGCGACCACCCTGACCGGGGAGCAGCAGCGCGAAACCGGGCTCCGGCACGGCTTCGCGCACACCGTCCAGTTCGGACAGACGGGTGCGCAACGAGCCGCGATCACCCGCCACGCCCGCCCACCGCCAGGTGAGCTGCCGACGGTGGTGCCACAGCGCGGCGGCGACCTCGGGCAGGGGAGTGGACCCGGTGTCGAGCCACGCGGCCAGCCGACGCCCCTGCTCGCGCAGGGCTTCCTCGGTCGCGGCGGACAGGACGACGGGGGAGAGGTCGGCCGGCTCCGTGCGGGTTTCGGCCGATTCCCGGCTGGGCTCTGCGGTGCCGTCGGTCGGGGGTGTGGCCGACTCTTGATCGGCGGCGGCCGGATCGGCCAGGACGACGTGCGCGTTGGTGCCGCCCAAGCCGAACGAGCTGACCGCCGCCCGGCGCGGCGAGCCCGCGGGCCACGCCACGGCCTCGCGCGGCAGGAAGAGGTCCGGGCCCAGCTCCACGTCGGGACCGTCGCCGGGCTGCCGGGGCGTCGGCGGCACGATGCCGTGGTGCAGCGCCAGCACCGCCTTGACCAGGCCGACGACCCCGGCGGCGGTGTCGGTGTGGCCCACGTTCGCCTTCACCGCGCCCAACGCGCACCGCCCGCCCCGGTACACCTCCGCCAACGCCGACAGCTCCACCCGGTCGCCCAGCGCCGTCCCGGTGCCGTGGGTCTCCACGAACCCGACGTCCGCACCGGTCAGCCCGGCCACCTCCAACGCCTCCCGCAGCACGGCCGCCTGCCCGCGCGGGCTCGGCGCGACCAGGCTCATCCGGTCCGCGCCGTCGTTGTTCACCGCCGTGCCGACGATGTGCGCCAGCACCGGCTCACCCGGCCGCACGTCCGCCGCCCGCCGCAGCACCACCACCCCCGCGCCGCCGGCGGGCACGGTGCCGCCGCTGCCCTCGGTGAACGGGCGGCAGCGCCCGTCCGCCGCCGTGATCCCGCCCTCCACCGGCGTGTAGCGGCCCGCCAACGGCAGCTGCACCGTCACCCCGCCCGCGAGCGCCACGTCGCACTCGTAGGTCAGCAGCGCCCGCACCGCCTGGTGCACCGCCACCAACGAGGTCGAGCACGCGGTCTGCACGGTCATGCTCGGCCCGGTGAAGCCCAACCGGTAGGACAGGCCGGTGGCCAGGAAGTCCCGGTCGTTGCCCAACCGCACCTGCTGCTCCCCGGTCACCCGCACCACGTCCGCGGCGGGCAGCACGTTGCGGTGCAGGTAGGTGTCGGGGCCGCTGCCCGCGAACACGCCCACCACGTCGGACGACCGCGTGGTGTCGATCCCGGCGCGTTCCAACGCCTCCCAGGCCAGCTCCGTCAGCACCCGGTGCTGCGGGTCGGTCGCCGCGGCCTGGGCGGCCGACAGCCCGAACAACCCGTCGTCGAACTCCCGCACGCGCGGCGGCCGCCCGGCCACCGGCACGCCGTCCGGACCGGTCCCGGGCAACGACACCCGGCCCGCCACCAGGTTGTCCCAGAACTGTTCGGGGGAACCGGCGCCGGGCACCCGCACCGCCAGCCCCACCACGGCCACGTTCACGTCCGCTCCCCTCGTCGTGTCCAGCCGGCCACCGCGCGGGCCCGCGCCGCACCGCGCCCCGACCCGGCCTCGGCCGGTCCGCCCCGGCGCAGGTGCGCGGCCAGCGACCGCGCCGTGACGTGCCGGAACAGGTCAGCCACCGCCACCGACGGGTACCGCTCCCGCAACGCCGCCGCCACGCGCAACAACTGCACCGAGCTGCCGCCCAGCTCGAAGAACGTGCTGTCCACATCGGACACCGGTCGGCCGAGCACGCGCGACCACAGCGCCAGCACGTCGGCCGCGTCCCGACCGCCGGGGTGCTCCGGCCGCAGGCGGGACGCCCACTCGGCCACCCGTGCGCGGTCGAGCTTGCCGTGCGGTGTCCGGGGCAGCTCGGGCACCACGTGCCAGGCCACCGGCACCATGGCCGGCGGCAGGAACCGGCGGGCGTGCGCGTCCAGGTCGTCGACCGGGCCGTCCGCCACCACGTACGCCACCAGCGCGGTCCGGTCGAACGCCGGCGCCACGACCGCCGCCCGCACCGCCGGGTGCTCCGCCAGCACGGCCTCCACCTCACCGGGCTCGACCCGCTGCCCCAGCACCTTGACCTGCGCGTCCACCCGCCCGACGAAGCGCAACCCCTCCACGGGGTCGACCAGGACCTCGTCGCCGGTGTCGTAGGCCCGGTCACCGCCGGGACCCGGGCGGAACCGGCGCGCGGTCATCCCGGGTTGCCGCCAGTACCCGGCCGCCACGCCCGCGCCCGACACCAGCAGCCGACCCGGCACGCCCAACGGCCGTGGGCGGTCGCGCGAGTCGACGACCAGGCAGCGCTCACCGGCCAGCGGACGCCCGATGTGCACGGGAACGCCCGGCCGCACCCGCCAGGCGGTGGACCACACCGTGGTCTCGGTGGGGCCGTAGCAGTTCCACACCGGTCCGGGCACCAGGGCGACGAGCGAGGCGGCCAGGTCGTCGGCCAACGGCTCACCGCCCACCAGCAGGACGCCCAGCCCCGACAGGAACGCCCGGCCCGCGGGCTCGTCGGCCAGCAGGCGCGCCACGGTCGGCGTGCACTGGTACAACGCGCCTCGCCCGGCCACCGCGGTCACCCGGCGGTGGTCCGTGATCAGCACCGCGCGCCCGCGCGCGAGCGGCCACAGCAGCTCCAGCACGCTGATGTCGAACGACAGCGCCGTGGCCGCGACCACCACGCCGGGCGCGTCGGGCAGCAGCACGTCCAGCGCGCCGAGGAACGCGGCCACGTTCCCGTGGCGCACCTCCACGCCCTTGGGCCGCCCGGTCGAGCCGGACGTGTAGATCACGTACGCGGGCATCCCGGGGGTGATCCCCGGCAGGTCGGGCCCGTCGGCCGGCTCGTGCCGCACCGGCACCGACGGCACCCCGGGCAGCGCACCGCCCACCACCGCCCGCAGGTCCGCGTCGGCCGCCATGTGCGCCAACCGCTCCGCGGGGTGGTCCGGTGGCAGCGGCACGTACGCCGCGCCGGCGCGCAGCACGCCGAGCACCGCCACCGCCAGCTCCGCCGACCGCGGCACCGAGATCCCGACCCGGTCGCCCGGTCGCACGCCCGTCGACACCAGCGCCCGCGCCAACGCCGCCGAGGCCGCCGACAGTTCCCCGTAGGTCAGCACGGCGCCCGCGTCGTCGCGCACCGCCACGGCGTCCGCCGGCGCGTCGGCCACCGACTCCGTCACCACGCGGGTCGGCCGCGGCGGCGGGCCTTCGCCCAACGCCGCCGCCAGCGCCCGGTCGGCCGGGCCCGCCAGGTCCACCGCGGCGACGGGCCGTCCGTCGAACGCGTCCAGGGCCCGCACCACCGCCTCGGCGAACCGGCCGGCCACCGGCGCGGCCACCACGTCCACGCGGTGCTCGACCACCAGCTCCGGCCCCGGCGCGAGCGTCACCGCCAGGTCGTACTCGGCGTCGTGCGGCGGTGGCGCGGGCGGCTCCTCCCACACCACGCCACCGGCCTCGACCCGTTGCGGCGCACCGGCTTCGGCGCACAGCACCCGGGTCAACGCCCGCCGCGGGCCACCTGCCGACGCCAGGTCCGCGATCTCCTCGAACGGCAGCGCCGCGTGCTCCAGGGCGTCGAGCACCCCGTCCAGCGCACGGTCCAGCACGTCGGTGGTGTCGCCGGTCAGGCGCAGCCGGACCGGCACCGTGTTCTGCAGGCAGCCGACGACCTCGTCATCACCCGGGCCGCGCCCGTCCACCGCGACGGCCACCAGCACGTCGTCGAGGTCGGCGTACCAGCCGAGGGCGAGCCCGAGCGCCGCGAGGACCTGCATGAACGGCGACGCGCCGGATGCGACCGCCCTCGCCCGCAACCGCCCCGCCGACAGCGGCAGCCGGACCACGCCCCGCCGCGGCTCGCCGCCCGTCCCCGTGACGGGCATCGCGGTGTCCTCCGGCGGCAGGTCGGCCAATGCCGCGGCCCAGTGCCGCCGGGCGGCCCCGGTGTCACCCGGCGGGGCGGGCTCGCGCGCCGGCACCTGGCCGCCCGCGTAACCGGCGGCCAGGTGCCGCAGCAGGATCGCGGTCGACGGCTCGTCGAACACCGCGTGGTGCACCGTGACGACCACGTCGGCGCGCGCCGGACCGACGTGCGCCTCGATCGCGCACAAAGGGCCGGTCCCGTGCGTGAACGGCCTCCGCACCGGCGTCACCACGTGGTCGGCCCCGACCGTCCGCACCACCAGCGGCACGTCCGCCACCTCGTGCACGCGCGCCCGCAGCCCGTCCGCTCCGGGGTGCAGCGACGTGCGCAGCGCCGGGTGCGCGGCCAGCACCGCGCGCAACGCCGCGGCCAACTGGTCCGGGTCCAGCGCGCCGTGCGCCACGAAGTGCTTCACCAGCGTCCGGGTGTCGCCGCCGTCGCGCTGGTCCAGCAGGTAGAACCGGGTCTGCGCCGCGGTCGCGGCCTTCACGGCGCGCTCCGCCGCAGCACCCTGGCGAGCCTGCGCACGGTCGAGTGGCGGAAGATGTCGCGCAGCTGCACCGAGTCGAAGCCGGACTCGCGCAGCGCCGTGTTGAGCCGGACCGCGAGCAGCGAGTTGCCGCCCAGCTCGAAGAAGTTGTCGTCCGGCCCGACCGCGGTGCCCATCAGCCGTTCCCAGATCTGCCGGACGCGGGCCTCCACCGCGTCGGACGGCGGTGGTGGCGGCGCGGCGGCGGACGCGGCGGCGCGGGGCGGGGGCAGCCGATCGGGGTCGAGCTTGCCGTTCGCGGTCAGCGGCAGCGCGTCCACCTCGGTGACCGTCGCGGGCACGAGGTAGTCGGGCAGCCGCGCCGCCAGCGAGGCGCGCAGGTCCGGGGCCGGCCGCGTGGTCACCGCGTAGGCGTCGAGCCGGGCCGTCGCGGTGTCGTCGCCGGAGCGGCGCACCACGACCGCCGCGGCCGTCACCCTCGGGTCGGCCAGCAGCGCGAACCGGACCTCGCCCGGCTCGACCCGGTGGCCGCGGATCTTCACCTGCTCGTCGAGGCGGCCCAGGTGCAGCAGCCTGCCGTCCTCCAGGTACCGGCCCCGGTCGCCGCTGCGGTAGCGCCGCGCGCCCGCGTCGGCGGGACCGAACCGGGCCGCGGTCAGCCCCGGCCGGCCCAGGTAGCCCAGCGTCACCCCGGAGCCGCCGACGTGGAGCTCGCCCGCGACGCCGGGCGGGACCGGCCGCCCGCGCCCGTCGAGCACGTCCAGCTCCCACCCCGGCAGCGGCCGGCCCACCGGTGCCGGTCCGGCCAGCGCGTCCGCGCGGGTCACGTCGTGCCACGTGCAGTGCACCGTGGTCTCGGTGATGCCGTACATGTTCACCACCCGGCACCGCCGCCGCGGGTAGGCGTCCAGCCACGGCAGCAGCACGCGCGCGTCCAGCGCCTCGCCGCCGAACACCAGCAACCGCACCGACAGGTCGCCGGGACCGGGCGGCAGCTGCGCGAACGCCGACGGCGTCTGGTTGAGCACCGTCACCCGCTCCCGCGCCAGCAGGTCGTGGAACGCCGCCGGGTCGCGCGCCGTCCAGTGCGGCACCACGACCAGCCGTCCCCCGGTGAGCAGGCAGCCCCACAGCTCCCACACGGAGAAGTCGAACGCGGGGGAGTGGAACAGCGTCCACACGTCGTCCGGGCCCAGCCCGAACTCCTCGGACGTGGCCGCGAGCAGCGCCACGACGTTGCGGTGCGTGGCCACGACGCCCTTGGGCCGGCCGGTCGAGCCCGACGTGTAGATGACGTAGGCGGGATCGGTGTGCCGCGACCCCGGCAGCTCCGCGACGCCGCGCGAGTCGACCGGGACCGCGGTCGCGCCGGGCACGCCCGCGGTGTCGCCGATCACCACCCGCACCCCGCTGTCGGACACGGCGAACGCGGTGCGCCCGGCCGGGTGGCCGGGGTCCAGCGGCACGTACGCGGCGCCCGCCTTCAGCACGGCCAGCAGCGCGACCACCAGCCGCGGGTCGCGGTCCAGTCGGACGCCGACCCGGTCGCCCGGCGCGACACCCGCCCCGACCAGTGCCCGGGCCAGGCCGGTGGCCCGGTCGTCCAGCTCCGCGTAGGTCAGCGAACCGCCCTCGCCGGTCACCGCGACCCGGTCCGGCCCCGACCGGACGCGCGCGGCGAACAGCTCCGGGATCGTGGCCGCGGGCACCGCGCGCGGCTGCGACCGGCCCAGCGCCAGGGTCGCGGCCAGGTCGGGCTCGGCCATGGTCGGCACGGCGTGCACCGGCGTGCCGGGGTCGTCGGCGAACGCCCGCAGCACCACGGCCAGTTGCCGGCAGAACCGCTCGGCCGCGGCCCGGCGCAGCACCGCGGTCTGGAACCGCAGCAGGCCGTGCGCGCCGCCGTCCGGCTCGTCGGCCACGTACAGGGTCAGCGGGAACTGCGCCGCGCCCAGGTCCACGTCGGTGCCCCCGGCCCGCGGCACGACCACGCACCGCGGCGCGTGGGCCGACACGGCCGACAGCGGGAGGTCCGCGGTCCGGTAGGAGGCCAGGCAGCGCTCGTGCGCGCCGCGCAGCAGGGTCGCCAGGTCGACGTCCTCGTCCACCGGGATCGGCACGGCCACGGTCGCGCCGAAGTAGCCGATGGTGTCGGCGTGCCGGGCCGACCGGCGCGACACGTTGGTGCCCAGCACGGGCGCCCGCGCGCCGCTGTTGCGGGCCAGCACGACGGCCGCCGCGGCGAGCACCGCGCTGTGCGGCGTGACGCCCAGCGCGGCGGCGTTGCGGCGCACCGCCTGCCACGTCCGCGCGGGCAGGCGCAGGTCGGCCCGGTCGCCCGAGGTGCGGCCCGCGCCGGGGTCGCCCTGGCCCCACTCCAGCGAGAAGTCCGGGTCCGCGTCGCGCAACGACTCGCGCACGGCCGCCACGCGTGCCGGGTCGGGCGGCACGGACACCCGCTCGGCCCACGCGCGGTAGCCCTCCACCGGCTCCGGCCGCTGCCCGTCGAGCAGCCAGCGCGCCATCAGCTCGGTCGACCGCTCGTCGGTGACCAGGTGGTGCGCCACCAGCACCAGCTCCGCGGCGCGGTCCGGGTGTCGCAGCAGGACGGCGCGCAGCAGCGGCCCGCGGTGCGGCGCGAACGGCCGGGAGCACTCGCGGCGCACCGCGTCCGGCCCCGCCGCCGAACGCACGTGCAGCACCGGCTGCCGCGCGGGCACCCAGTGGCCGCCCTCGGCGTCGAACGCCACCCGTGCGGCCAGGAGCGGGTTGGCGGCGACCATCGCCGCCAGCCGCCGGGACAGCTCGGCGGCGTCGAGGTCGGCGGGCACCCGGTGCACCGAGGCGGCGTGGTAGGTGGCGACGTGGTCGGCGTTCTGGTCGGCGACGTAGAGCTCGGTCTGGTTGGGCGTGAGCGGCCAGCGGTCGGACATGGCGATCCCCCGACGATGACGAGACCGGTGCCGTGCGGGACGGGAGGGGCAGGACGGGGCGGGGCGGGACGCTCGGCTCAGCCGCGCGGCCCGGCGGGTTCCGCGCCGGTCACCAGCAGCCGCAGCGCGTCGAGCCCGTCCGCCTGGAGCACGTCGAGGTAGTCCAGGTCGCGCCCGGTCGCCTCGAACACCCGCGTGGCCAGCAGCACGGCCTTGAACGAGTCCCCGCCCGCCTCGATGAACCCCACCGCGGGATCGGTCGCCGGTCCGAGGACCTCCCGCCACAGGTCGAGCAGGAGTTCGTCACGGTCGAGCGCCACTATCGCATCCCCCTCGATCGGCACAAGACGATCCGGAAAGGGCTCACCGCAAATTCGACCGAGCCGGTCCCCGAACCGTCCGACAGTCAATTTCCCCATTCAGTCGGACCGTACCACAACGGATCGGGAGGGGAAGGGGTCCACGCGCCCAAGATCAATTCGGTGCACGTCGGGCGATCGGTCTCGACCGCGTTCCCGGGAATACGCCGTCCGGGTCCGCCGGCAATTTGTGGTTCACTGGCGGTCGGAGAAACCCGAAACGGACCGCGGTGGACCGGGAGGGCGCCAATGGGCGTGGTGTCGTTGTGGGACTTGTTCACCTCGAGCGCCGCCACGCACCGCGGGTTCGTGGCGCTCGAAGCGGAGGGCCGCAGGCTCACCTACGCGGAGTTGGCGCGGGCCGCCGAGCGGGTGGCGGGTCTGGTCGGGCGGGCCAACGGCGGACCGCCCGCGCGCCTGGGCCTGCTCGCCGCGCGCGGCGTGGTGGCGTTCACCGGCTACCTGGCGGCCGTGCGCCTGGGCGCGGCCGTGGTGCCGCTCAACCCGGCGTTCCCGCGGGCGCGCAACGAGCTGTTCGCGCGTGCGGCCGGCGTCGACCTCGTGCTCGCCGACGCGGCCGACACCGCGCAGCTCAGCGCCCTGGGCGGTGGTCTGGCCCTCACCCCGGACGAGGCGCTGACCGGTCCGGTCGCCCCGGCGCCTGCCCGCGACGACCCGGACCCGCTGGTCTACGTGGTGTCGACCTCGGGCTCGACGGGCCGGCCCAAGGGCGTGCCGATCCGGTGGCGCAACCTGCTGCCCTGGCTCCGGTTCAACGGGCCGCGGCGCGGCATGGCGGCGGGCGACCGGGTGTCGCAGACCTTCGACCTCACCTTCGACCCGTCCGTCGCGGACATGTGGCTGGCGTGGACGGCCGGCGCGACGCTGGTCGTGCCCGAGCCGCACGAGGTGCTCAAACCGGTCGGGTACGTGCGCGACCGCCGCATCACGCACTGGTGGTCGGTGCCGTCGACGATCGCCGTCGCGGAACGGCTGGAAGGGCTCGAACCGGGCAGCATGCCGACGTTGCGGCGCAGCGTGTTCGGCGGGGACCGGCTGCTGCCCGGCCAGGCCGCGCGGTGGCGGCGGGCCGCGCCGAACAGCCGCCTGCTGAACTCCTACGGCCCCAGCGAGGTGACGATCTCCGTCAGCAGGCACGAGCTCACCGGGGACGAGGACGGGCTGCCCACGGTGCCGATCGGCCGGATCTACCCGCACATGGAGCACGTCGTGCTGGACGAGGACGGCCGGCCGGCGCCGGTGGGCGAGCTGTGCGTGCGCGGGCCGCAGCGGTTCGACGGCTACCTCGACCCGGCGGACAACGCGGGCCGGTTCACGGCCTGGGAGGGCGGCCGCGCGCGGGTGTTCGAGGACCGCGTGCCGACCGACCGGCATTGGTACCGGACCGGCGACCGGGTCGCCGAGGAGAATGGCCGGCTGCTATTCCTTGGTCGCGTGGACAACCAGGTGAAAATTCGTGGTTACCGCATTGAGCCGGGTGAGGTGGAATCTGTTCTGTGTCGTCACCCGGATGTCCGCGAAGCGGTGGTGAATGCGGTCACGCAAAGCGATCGGACGGATCTCGTCGCCCGTTACACGGGTAATCCGGTGCCGGTGAGTCACCTGATCGACCTAGTGCGCGAGCACCTGCCCCCCTACATGCTCCCGCACCGCTTCGAGCACTGCGACGAGCTGCCGCTGAGCCCGAACGGAAAAATCCTCCGGACGTGACACGCGTCGGATCCGCGCGCGACACGGACCGGTAGCGCGGAGATCGTGCCGCGGTTCCCCGGCCGGGGAGGGCCGGGCGGCCACCGTGGCGCGGTCGAGGCACCGCACCGACCGCGGGCCGGTGGCGGAGGGTCGACCGGCTCCGATCGGGGCCGAGGCGACGGCCCGGAACCCGGTCGGATCCGGGTCCCGGGCCGTTCGGCGGGGTGGTCAGCGGGCGGCGAGCTCGGCGACCCGTCGTGCGCCGCACAGGTCCAGCGCCTCCTCCGCGGTCGAGGCCAGCCGCACGAGGCCGCGTTCGCCGCCGGAGATGAAGCCCTCGCGGGAGCTGCGGTCCAGCAGCGCGCCCAGCGGGCGGTAGTAGCCGTCCACGTCCAGCAGCACCACGGGCTTGTCGTGCAGGCCGATCTTGACCCACGTCAACGCCTCGAACAGCTCGTCGAAGGTGCCGAAACCGCCGGGCAGCACGATGAACGCGTCCGCCAGCCGGTACATCATGGACTTGCGCTCGTGCATGGTGTCCACGAGGTGGATCTCGTCGATGTCGGTCTTCACCGGGTCGTACTGGGTCAGGTGGTGGGGGATGACGCCGGTGACGTGGGCGCCCGAGGTGAGCGCCCCGTCGGCCACCGCGCCCATCAGCCCGCCCCCGCTGCCGCCGTACACCAGGCCGATGCCGCGCCTGCCCAGCTCGGCGCCCAGCTCGGCCGCGCGGGCCAGGTAGGCGCCGCCGCGACCGGGGTTGGCGCCGCAGAACACCGCGATCCTCTGTGGACTGGTCATGGTCTCCTCCTCGTGGCTCATGGCCGCGCCACCCCGAGCACGGTGCGCAGCAGCGTGTCCGCGCCCGCCACCAGGTGGGTGTCGTCGGTGTCTTCGTGCGGTGCGTGGCTGATCCCGTCCCGGCTCGGCACGAAGATCATCCCGATCGGCGCGAGGGACGCGACCACCTGCGCGTCGTGGCCCGCCCCGCTGTCCAGGGCGGCGTGCCGCAGGCCCAGGCCGTCGGCCGCGTCGGCGATGGCGCGGCTCAGCGCGTCGTCGGTGGCGACCGGCTGGGTGATCCGGGCGGGCAGCACCTCGATCCCGGTGTCGGTCGCCTCGGCGAGCTGCGCCAGTTCGGTGGTGATCGCCAGTTCGGCGGCGCGCAGCCGGTCCGCGCGGCCGTCCCGGATCTCGGCGGTGAGCCGCGCGGTGCCGGGGATCACGTTGGTGGTGCCCGGGTCCACGCTGATCCGGCCCACTGTGGACACCCGGCACAGGTCGCGGGTGCGGGCCAGCTTCTCGATCGCCAGCACCGCCCGCGCGGCCACGGTGAGGGCGTCGCGGCGGGCCCACATCGGCGTGGTGCCGGCGTGGTCCTGGTCGCCGCGCACGGTGATGTCGAGGATGGTGCGGCCGGTGATGGCTTGAACGACCCCGATGGGGACGCCCGCCTGCTCCAGCACGGGGCCCTGCTCGATGTGCAGCTCCAGGTAGCCCGCGACCGACCCGGCGGGCCACGCCGCGTCCGCGATGTTGTCCAGGTCGCCGCCCGCGGCGCGCAGGGCGTCCGGCAGCGCCACGCCGTTCGCGGTCATCCGCCGGGCGTGCTCGGTGTCCACCCGGCCGACCAGGCCGAGGGAACCGAAGAACGGGTAGGGGAAGAACGCGCCCTCCTCGTTGGTGAACGCCACCGCGACCGGCTCGTAGGCCAGCTCGACGTCGTGCGCGGCCAGCACCCGCAACACCTCGCACGCGGCCATCACGCCGTAGGTGCCGTCCAGCCTGCCGCCGTCGACCACCGTGTCGATGTGCGAGCCCATGAGCAGCACCGGCCGGTCCGGGCGAGCGGCGCCGGGCCGCCGCACGACGAGGTTGCCCGCCTCGTCGGTGCGGGCCACCAGCCCGTCGCGGCGGCACTGCTCGGCGAGGTACGCGCGGGCCGCGGTCTCCTCGGGGGTGAGGCCGAGCCGGGTGATCCCCCGCCCCGGCCGGGCGCCGATGCGGGAGATCTCGGCCAGCCGGCGCAGCAGCAGCACACCGTCGACGTGCAACTCGTCATCGGGCCACGGCCACGCGGCCGGGCGCACTGATCCTTCGGCGGGAATGCTCATGGGACTTCGACCTGCCTTCGACGGGGGCCGGACCGGCTGGGTGACACCGTCGCCGGATCCACGGGACTGCCACCACTGAACCGCCCGGTCCTATCGATCCGGCATCGGTGGCCGATCGACGCCGACCGGGCGATAGCGGCGGGATAGGACCGCGGTAAACGGCCGTCGGAACCTGGTGTCCCCGGCACGACGGCGAGAGGCGGAGACCGTGTCCGACAGCGAGGCGACCTTCAAGGTCGTGGTGAACCACGAGGAGCAGTACTCGATCTGGCCGGCCGGTCGGGACGTCCCGGCCGGCTGGCGCGACGGCGGCGCGACGGGCACCCGCGAGGAGTGCCTGGGGCACATCGAGCGGGTGTGGACCGACATGCGCCCGCTCAGCCTGCGCACGCGGTCCGGGGGCTGAGCCGTGCCCGCGTTCGGCGACGTGGTCGAGGCGTACCGGATCCCCGTGGTGGTGCGCCTGACGGACAACCTCTACGCGTTGGCCTACCGGCTGATGAAGATGGTGCCCGCGCGGCACATCATGCGGCAGGCGGCCGACCAGGGCCTGCTGGAGGCGGGCACGACGGTCGTCGAGACCACCTCCGGCACGTTCGGGCTGGCGCTGGCCATGGAGTGCGCGATCACCGGGCGGCCGCTGGTGCTGGTCAGCGACCCGGTGATCGACGCGCCCCTGCAACGCAGGCTCGAAGACCTCGGCGCGACCGTGGACATCGTGCGCGAACGCGCGCCCGGCGGCGGCTACCAGGCCACCCGGCTGGCCAGGGTGGCGGAGCTGATGGCCTCGCTGCCGTCGGCGTTCTGCCCGGAGCAGTACGCCAACCCTGCCAACCCGGCGTCCTACGCGCTGGTGGCCGAGCTGCTCGCCGACCAGCTCGGCCAGGTGGACTGCCTGGTCGGCCCGGTCGGGTCGGGCGGCTCGATGTGCGGCACGGCGAGCGCGCTGCGCGAGGCGTTCCCGGACCTGCGGGCCGTCGGCGTGGACACCCACCGCAGCGTGCTGTTCGGCCAGCCCGACGGGCTGCGGGCGCTGCGCGGGCTGGGCAACAGCCTGGTGCCCGCGAACCTGGACCACCGGCAGTTCGACGAGGTGCACTGGGTCGACGCGGGCCGCGCCTACGCCGCCACCAGGGACCTGCACCGCAGGCACGCCCTGTTCATGGGGCCGACCAGCGGCGCGTCCTACCTGGCCGGCGCGTGGTGGGCGGCGCGCAACCCGGACGCGCTGACCGTCGTGGTGCTGCCCGACGAGGGGTACCGCTACCTCGACACGGTGTACGACGACGGGTGGCTGGCGGCGGGCGGCTGGTCCGCCGACGCGCCCGCCGGCGCGCCGGTGACCGCGAGCACGGCCTCGGACGCGGTGGCCGGCTGGTCCCGGCTGCCGTGGGGACGCCGTTCGCTGGCCGAGGTCGTGGGCGCGGACCTGGCGGGAGTCGCGTGATGGACGTGCCGACCGTCGCGCCGCCGAGGTCCGCGGTGGGCACCGGGCGGGTGGTCGGCGGGCTCGGCGCCCGCTCCGCGCGCATCGTGTTCGGCGCGACCGCGGATGCCGGGATCGACGCCGAACTGCCCTGGGTCAGCACGATCGACCAGGCGCACCTGCTGATGCTCGCCGCGCGCGGGCTGATCGCGCCGGAGTCCGCCGCCGCGCTGCTGGTCGAGATCGACCGGCTGCGCGGTGACGGGTTCGCGCCGCTGCGCGGGCGGCCCGCGGTGCGCGGGGCGTACCTGCTGTACGAGGAGCACCTGATCGGGCTGCTCGGCCCCGCCGTCGGCGGCGTCCTGCACACCGGGCGCTCCCGCAACGACCTGAAGGCCACCGTGCACCAGTTGCGGGCCCGCGAGCAGGTGGCGGCGGTGCTGAGCGGGCTGCTGCGGCTGCAGGCCGTGCTGCTGGCCGCCGCACGGCGGCACCGCAGGACCGTGATGCCCGCGTTCAGCCAGTACCAGCCCGCCGTGCCGGTGAGCTACGGCTGGTACCTGCTGGGCATCGCAGAGGCGCTGGACGAGGACATCACCGGCGTGTGGCACGCCGCCCGGTCGCTGCGCCGGTGCCCGCTGGGCGCGGCGGCGGGCGCGGGCACCGACGTGCCGGTCGACCCGGCGCACACGGCGCGGCTGCTCGGGTTCGACGAGCCGGTGGAGCACGCGGGCTACTCCGTCGCCTCGCGTGACGGGCTGGTCCGGCTGCTGTCGGCGGGCGCGCTGGCCGGGCTGACGCTGTCCCGGCTGGCCGCCGACCTCCAGCTGTGGAGCACGCCCGAGTTCGGCCTGGTCGACTTCCCGGACAGCCTGGTCGGCTCCAGCTCCGCCATGCCGCAGAAGCGCAACCCGTTCCTGCTGGAGCACATCAAGGGCGGCGCCGGCGCGTTGATCGGCGCGTGGACGGCGGCGGCGAGCGTCACGCGCGGGGTGCCGTTCGGCAACTCGGTGGAGGCGACCACGGACGCCGTCGCGCCGGTCTGGCCCGCGTTCGGGCAGCTCGTCGACGTGCTCGGGCTCGCGCTGTCCGTCGTGGCCGGCGCGCGGCCGAGGGCGGGCGCGATGCTCGCCGACGCCGACCGCGGCGGCACGGTGGCGACCGCGCTGGCCAACCGACTGGTCACCGCCGGGGTGCCGTTCCGGGTCGCGCACCGCGCGGTCGGCCGGCTGATCACCGGCCTGGCGGGCGGCGGTCCCGTGTCCGGGTCCGCGATGGTGGCGGCCTCCGCCGACCTCGACCGGGTCCTGTGCGACGAGGGGTTCCCGGTGGACCTGGGCGCGGTGCTCACCGGGTTGGACCCGGCCGCGGTCTGCGCGGCGACCGACTTCGGCGGCGGGCCGGGTCCGCGCTCGTTCGACCGGGCCCACGCGCGGCTGCTGGCCGACTGGCGGGACCGGGTGCGGGACGCGCGGGCCTGGGCCGGCCGGGTGCGGGCCGCGGACGACGAGCGGTCGGCCGCGGTGCACGCGCTGGTCGCCGGGGCGGGGCGGTGAGCGCGGGTCGGCTGGCGCTGGTGGAGAGCAACACCACCGGCACCGGCCGCGACTTCGCGGTGGCCGCCCGCCGGCTCGGCCTGCGCCCGGTGCTGCTCACCAAGGGGGAGCGGCACTACCCGTACGCGGCCGAGCTGGACCTGGACGTGCTGCCGGTGGACACCGCCTCGGCGGAGGCCGTGCGGACCGCGTGCGCGGCGTTGCCGGGATTGCGCGGCGTCACCAGCAGCAGCGAGTACTTCATCGGCGTGGCCGCCGCCGTGGCCCGGGACCTCGGGCTGCCCGGCGTGGACCCGGACGGGATCGCCCTCTGCCGCGACAAGGTGGCCGCCCGGGAGCGGCTGGGCCACCTCGGGGCGCCGGACTTCGCGGGGTGCCGCACGCCCGCCGACGCGGTGGCGGCGGCCCGCGCGTTCGGCCCTGTGGTGGTCAAACCGGGCCGCGGTTCCGGCTCGTGCGGGGTCCGCGCGTGCGCCGACCCCGAGGAGGCCGGGCGCTGGGCCGCCCGGCTGTTCGCCGACGGCGCGGCGGAGGTGCTGGTGGAGCGGGAGATCACCGGTCCCGAGTTCTCGGTGGAGGTGCTGGCGGGCGAGCTCGTCGGCGTGACCGCCAAGCACCTCGGCCCGAAGCCGCACTTCGTCGAGCACGGGCACGACTTCCCCGCGCCCGTGCCCCGGTCGACGTCCGCCGCGCTGGGCTCGGCCGCGCTGGCGGCGCTGGAGGCGTGCGGCCTGCCGGACGGCACCGCGCACGTCGAGTTCCGCTGGGCGGACGGCCGACCGTGGCTGATCGAGGTCAACCCGCGGCTGGCGGGCGGCCTCATCCCCCGCCTCGTGCGGCACGCGTCGGGACGGGACCTGGTGGCGGAGGTGGTCGCCCACGCCGCCGGCCTGGCGCCGCCCTCCCCGTCGGCGCCCGCGGCACCGGCTCACGCCTCGATCCGCTTCCTGGTGCCGCCCGCCGGCGTCGTGACCTCGGTGTCCGGTGTGGACGACGCGCGCCGGGCCCCGGGCGTGACCGAAGCCGTGTGCACGGCGACACCGGGGGAGCGGCTGACCCCCGACCACAGCTTCACCGACCGCCGGGGCCACGTCATCGCCGTGGGCGCGACGGCGGCGCAGGCCATCGCGCGGGCGGGATCGGCGCACGCGCGCATCCGGATCGCGACCGCACCGATCCCGGTGCCGGCCACCCGTTGAGAAGAGGACGTGCCATGCCGAGTTCGATCGTGGAGCTGCGCAGCGACACCTTCACCACCCCGACGTCGGAGATGCTGGCCGCGATGGTCGGCGCGCCGCTGGGCGACGACGTCTACGGCGAGGACCCGACCGTGGCCCGGCTCGAGGAGCGGTCGGCGGACCTGCTCGGCAAGCAGGCCGGTTGCCTGCTGCCCAGCGGCACCATGGCCAACCTGGCCGCGATCATGGCCCACGCGCCGCGCGGCACGGGCGTGCTGGCCGCGCGGGACTCGGACATCTACGCCTACGAGGCCCACGGCGTCTCGGTGCTCGGCGGGCTGGCGCTGCACCCGGTCGAGACCGACGAGCACGGCCGACCGCGGCCGGAGTCCCTGCTCGCCGCGCTGCCGGAGGACGTCGACGACCCGCAGTTCGCGGTGCCGGCCGTGGTGTGCGTGGAGAACACGGCCAACCGGGCGGGCGGCGTCGCGCTGACGGCCGCCGAACTGGCGACCGTGGCCGACTTCGCCACCGCGCACGGGATGAGGTTCCACCTGGACGGCGCGCGGATCTTCAACGCCGCCGTCGCGCTCGGCGTGCCGCCGGCGAACCTGGTCCGGCACGCGGACTCGGTGCAGTTCTGCCTGTCCAAGGGGCTGTCGGCGCCGATCGGGTCGGTGGTGGTGGGTTCGGCGGACTTCGTGGCCGCCGTCCGCCGGCTGCGCAAGATGCTCGGCGGCGGGATGCGCCAGGCGGGCGTGCTGGCGGCGGCCGGCCTCGTCGCGCTCGACACCGGGATCGACCGGCTGGCCGAGGACCACGCCAACGCCCGTGCCCTGGCCGAGGGCCTGGCCGGGGTGCCGGGCGTCGAGGTCGACCAGGTCCGCGTGCGCACCAACATGGTCCGCTTCCGGCTGACCGGCTCGCGCCTGACGCACGCCGCGCTCATCGAGCTGGCCGCCCGCGACGGCGTCCGGCTGGCGGAGCTGGGCCGCGGCACCCTCCGCGCGGTCACCCACCGGGGCGTGGACGCCGCCGACGTGTCGCGCGCGGTGTCCACCATCGCGGCGATCGTGCGGGAGCACTCGCCCGTCGCGGTCTGATCGTGCGCGTGCGAAGAGGCCGGTGGTCCGCAGACCACCGGCCTCTTCGCTGTCACGTCGACGGGGTGTGCGCTGTCGGGTTGCGGGCCGCCGCACGACCGGGCCGGCCCGCTGCCCGTCAGCGCTCCGCGCCCACCGGCACGGGCGGTTCGCCGGCCACCACCGGGGCCTGCCGGGCCGACGCCCGCAGGGTCAGGGCGGCCCCGGCCAGCAGCACCACCGCGCCCACCGCGAACAGCACTTGGTACCCCAGCACGGTGAGCAGGCCGCTGCCCAGCGCGACCGACAGCGCCAACGGCGCGGACACCGCCAGGTCCGCCGCGGAGAACACCCGGCCCTGGAGGTTCTTCGGCGTGTTCGTCTGCAGGTAGGTGATCAGACCCACGCCCGCCAGCGGCAGGCAGACCCCGGCGACCGCCATCGACACCAGCACCACCGGCAGCGACGGCACCACGAGCAGCACCAGGCTCACCGCGTACCCGGCGAGGCCGAGCCGCACCAGCCGCAGCTCGCCGAGGCGTCGGTTCAGCCGCCCCGCGAACGGCCCGATCAGCACCGCCGCCGCGCCCTGCACCACGCCGGTGATGCCGACGAACGCCGGGTCGAGGCCGAGCCCGTCGCCGATCGCCGAGAAGATGCCCGACTCGCCGAACCCGTACGCCAGCGCGGCCACCCCGAACCCGAGCACCAGCCAGCGCATCACGCGGTGGTCGACCACGTACCGGACGCCCTGCGCGATGTCCGCCCCGAACGCCCGGCCGCTGGGCTCCGGCCGCTCCTCCCGCACCCGCATCCGCAGCAGGAACGCCACCGCGGCCAGGAACGTCAACGCGTCCAGCACGATCACCGCGGGCGCGCCGAGCCAGACGAACAGCCCGGCCCCGACCAGGGGCGCGACGATCCGCAGCGCCTCCCTGGTCGAGCGCAGCAACCCGTTGGCCTCGGCCAGCCGGTCGGCGGGCAGCACGTCGGCGATCAGCGCGGACTGCGCCGACCCGATCACCTTGTTCACCGCGCCGTAGGCGAACATCACCAGGTAGACGAGCCACACGTCCTCGGGGCCGTCCACCAGCAGCAGCGGCAGCACCACCACCGCGCCCACCAGGTTCGCGGACACCAGCAGCCGGGACCGGCGCACCCGGTCCACCACCGCGCCGAGCACGGGCGCGGCCAGCGCGGCGGCGGAGAAGAAGAACATCACCAGCCCGGCCTCCGCCGAACTGCCGGTCAGCGTCTTCACCCAGATGGCGAGCGCCAGCCACAGCGCCGAGTCGCCGAGCCCGGACAACGACTGGCCGACCAGGTAGAGCCGGACCACGCGGTCGCGCAGCACGCTAGTCATGGATGATCTCCAAGTCCGCGACGCCCATCTCGGCGTGCACCTCGCGCAGGAACTCGCGCCCCACGTCGCCGTTGGTCATGACCACCAGACCCGCCTCCGTCTCCCAGTCGAACGTGGTCAAGCACTTGTAGCCCGGCGTCTCGCCGCCGTGCCCGATCCGGGTCCGGCCGCCGAGGCGGAACACGAACACGCCGAGCCCGTAGCCGGAACCCATGCCCGGCGTGCCCAGCTGCCCGCCGAGCGAGGCCGGCAGCAGCGACGACCGGCCGTGCGCGGCCCGGTGCACCTCGAGCGTGATCCGGGCCAGGTCGGTCGCGGTGGTCCACAACCCGGCCGCGGCGTGCTCGGGCAGCACCCGCCACCCGCCGGGGTACGCCTCGCCGGTCGCCCGGTGCCCGCTGGCCACGTCGGCCCGACCGGCCACGAACTCCGCCCCGTAACCGCTGGCGCGCAGCCCGAGCGGGGCGAGCACCAGGTCGTGGGCCGCCACCGCGAACGACGTGCCGGTGACGTCCTCGACGAGCTGCTGGAGCACGGTGTAGTGGCTGCCCGAGTAGCGGTACCGCTCGCCGGGCGGCAGCTCGCCGCGCACCGCGGGCGTGTCGACCCGCGCGGAACCGGTCAGCACCTCCGCCAGCGGCGGCACCGGCCCGTCCGGCGGGTAGCCCGAGTAGTCG
The DNA here is from genome assembly GCF_040656635.1 of Actinosynnema sp. NPDC049800. NCBI lineage: Bacteria > Bacillati > Actinomycetota > Actinomycetes > Pseudonocardiales > Pseudonocardiaceae > Actinosynnema > Actinosynnema sp. NPDC049800. The sequence continues at coordinate 36,725 of NZ_JBFAMT010000041.1, forward strand.
TGGAACGTCAGCCCGCCGGTGTGGTCGAGCAGTTGCCGCACGGTCACCCGCGACCCGACCCGCCAGCCGCGCAGGTGCGCGTCGGCCGGCGCGTCCAGCTCGACCAGCCCCGCGTCGACGAGCCGGAGCACGGTCAGCGCGGCGACCTGCTTGCTCGCCGAGCCCGCCTGGAACACCGTGCCGGGCGTGATCGGCGCGGACTCGCCGCGCCGCAGCACGCCGTGCGCGAACGCCCGCACCGGTTCGCCGTCCACCACCACGGCGGCGCTCAAGCCGGGCAGCGCCCGACGGGCGGCGGGCACCAGCAGCACCGGCGCGCCCGGGAACACCCGGGTCGCCACCGGGTCGGCCGGCGGCGCCGGCAGGGTCGCCAGCAGCCGCAGGTGGTCGAGCACCGCGTCCGCGAGGCGGCGCACGGTCGCCCCGTCGTGCCGGGCGGTGGAGAACTTCCACGTCACGTGCAGGCCGTCCGCGTCCAGCGCGGCGTCCACTTCGAGCAGGTACGGCCGCACGCCCTCGGGCGAGCGCGCCACCCCGGTCGGCCCGTCGACCGGCCGCAGGAACTCGCGCGTCCCCCCGGTGTGCCGACCGTGGTAGTTCAGCACGAGCTGCGCGGCCTGCCGCCCGCCGGACAGCCCGTAGCCGATGCCGTGGTCGGGCACGCCGTGCAGCTGCTCGGCGGCCACGGCCAGGTCGGTCGCGGCGTCGCCCGTCAGCTCGACCAGCACCGGCTGCACCGCGGTGAACCAGCCGACCGTGCGGGACAGGTCCACGTCGGCGAACAGCGGCTCGCGACCGTGGCGCTCGACGTCGACCAGGGCGGTCCGCCGTCCCGTCCAGTCGGCCAGGGCTCGGGACACCGAGGCCAGCAGCAGGTCTTCCACCCGGTGCGGCGAGCCGGTCACCAGCCCGGCCGGCACGCGGGTGGTGATCTCGACCGCCGACCCCTCGCTGTGGGCGCCGGTCACGTGGTCGACGGGCAGGTCGGCGGCGGCGGAGAAGTCCAACCCCCGCCAGTACGCGGCCTCGCCCGCGAACTCGTCGCCGGTGGCGTGCGCGGCCAACCTGGACGCCCAGTGCTGCACCGACGTGGTCTTGGCGGGCAGGGCGACCGGCTCGCCGTCGCGCACCTGCCGGTACGCGGTGGTGAGGTCGTCGAGCAGGACGCCCCACGACACGGTGTCCACGGCCAGGTGGTGGATCACCAGCAGCAGCCGGTCACCGTCCTCCCCGCGGCACAGCACCGCCCGCAGCAGCGGACCGCCGGCGAGGCTCAGCCCGCGGTGGGCCTCGTCCGCCGCGTCGGCCAGCTCGTCGTCGGCGACCACCCGCACCTCGGGCGCGTCGGTCACGTCGGCGAGCCGCTGCTCCCAGCCGTGCTCGCCGCGCGTGAGCCGCAGCCGCAGCGCGTCGTGGTGCCCGACGAGCACCGCCAGCGCGGACCGCAGCACGTCGGGGTCCAGGCGTTCGTCGGTGGCCAGCAGGGCGCTCTGGTTGTAGTGGTCGTGCGGCCAGTCCAGTTCGGTGAACCAGCGCTGGACCGGGGTCTGCGCCACCGGCCCGGTGATCACGCCCTGGTCCGCGTGCACCGCGACGGCGGCCCGCGCGTCCAGGTCGTCCACGGCGAGGCCGGCGATCGTGGGGTGGTCCATCAGGCGGCGCGGGCTGATCGGGATGCCCGCCTGCCGCGCCCGGGACACGATCCGGATCGCCAGCACCGAGTCGCCGCCGAGGTCGAACAGGTTGTCGTGCACGCCGACCCGGTCCACGCCGAGCACGTCGGCCCAGATGTCGGCCATCGTCTGCTCCCGGCCGCTGCGCGGCGGCAGGAACCCGGCGGGCGCGGTCGTCACGGCCGTCGGCGCGGTGCCCACCACGCTCGGGGCGAGCAGGGCCGGCAACTCGCCCAAGGTCCGCTCGTCCTCGGCGACCAGGGCCCGCAGCACCACCAGGCAGTCCTCGGCGAGCCGCCGGGCGGTTCCCGGGCGGTACCGGTCGCGCTGGTGGTTGAGCTGCAGTTGCAGGCCGTCGCGCAGGATGGCGTCCAGCACCAGCGGGTAGCCGGTGTCCAGGGCCTCGGTGGACGCGATCGCCGCCACGCCGGGCGGCAGGGCCTGCGTGCCGTAGCGCTCGTTGTGGAACACCACGATGCTGTCGAACAGCCGCCGGGACCGGTCGGCCGGGTCGGCCTGCCTGCGGACCTCGGTCATCGTGCAGTGCTCGTGCTCGCGCAGCCGCACCAACTGCTCGTGCACGCCGCGCAGCCAGCCGCCGACCGGGGCCGCGCCGTCCAGGCCGACCCGCACCGGCAGGGTGTTCATGACCATGCCGACGACGTCCTGCACCTCGGGCGCGGACCGGCCGGTCACGGTGGACCCGAACAGCACGTCCGACCGGCCGCCGTGGTGGCCCAGCACCAACGCCCACGCGGCGTGCACCAGCGCGCCCGCCGTGACGCGATGGCGTCGGGTCGCCCGGTGCACGGCGGCCACGAGGTCCGCCGGCGCGTCGACGACCACGATGCCGTTGCCGATCCGGCCGTCCTCGTTCTCGTCCTCGGCCCGACCCGCCTCGACCGGATCGGCCGCGGGCAGCGGGGTCGGCTCGGTGAACCCGGCGAGCACGCCCGCCCAGTGCCGGGCGTCCGCGTCGCGGTCACGGCCGGCGAGCCAGGCCAGGTAGTCGCGGTAGGGCGTCGGCTCGGGCAGTTCCGGTGGCGCGTCGCCCTCGCCCAGTGCCCGGTACGCGGCGTGCGCCTCGCGGAACACCGCCGTCGCGCTCCAGCCGTCCAGCACGATGTGGTGCGTGCGCCACAGCAGTTCCGCGCTCCGGTCGCCGGTGCGGACGAGGGTGAGCCGCATCGGCGGCGCCGCGGACAGGTCGAACGGCGTGCGTTGCTGCGCGGTCATCAGCTCGCGGAGCCGGTCGGGGCGCTCGTCGGCGGGCAGGCCGCGCCAGTCGAGCACGGACAGCTGCACGTCCTCGGCGCGCAGCACCACCTGGTGCGGTTCGGCCAGGCCCTGCCAGACGAACGCGGTGCGCAGCGCGGCGTGCCGCCGTGCGACCAGCCGCCAGGCCCGTTCCCAGCGCTCCGAGTCCGCGTCTTCGTCCAGGTGGAAGCCGAACACCTGCACGTACGCGCTGTCCTCGCCGATGGAGTGCACCAGGATGCCGGTCTGGAGGGCGGACAGCGGATAGGCATCGGCCACCGCGTCGGCGCCGAAGCGGGCGTGCAGCTGCGCCAGCACGTCGTCGTCGGGTCCGGTCGTGTCGGCCGGGGCGGCTCCGGTGGCGGCCACGCTCGCGACGGAGGCCAGTGCGGCGATCGTCGGGTGGCTGAACACGTGACCGGGCCGCAGCCGGAGACCGGCGTCCCGGGCCCGCGCCACCACCTGCATGGCGAGGATGGAGTCGCCGCCCCACTCCACGAAGTCGTCGTGCGGCCCGATGTCGGGCACGCCGAGCACGTCGGACCAGATCGCGGTCAGGATGCGCTCCGCCTCGGCGGACCGCGACCCGACCGGCGCCGCGGCCGGTTCGACCGGCGTTGCCACGACCGGCGCTGCGGCCGGCTCGAAGCGCGTCGCCCCCACCGGGGCCGCGGACGACACGAGCACCTCGTCCGGTGACGCCCCGGCCGCCAGTCGGGCCAGCACCTCTCCGTATTCGGCGAGCAGCGCCGCGCTGTCCGCCGCGGTCACCCGCTCGGGGTCGGCGAACAACGACACCTCGACCGCGTCGCGGTCCGCGATGTCCAGCACCAGCGGGTGACCGGACCGGCCGTGGTCGTGCGCGACCGCGCTCAGCACCGCGCCCGGCAGCCGCACCTGTCCGGTGGGGACGTTGTCGAACACCACGATGCTGTCGAACAACGACCGCCCGGCCGGCACGCCGCAGTGCCGCCGCACCTCGCCCGGCACGCTGTGCTCGAAGGGCCGCAGCGCCCACTGCTCGGCGCGCAGCCGGTGCAGCCAGTCGCCGGTGGTCTCGCCGGGGGTGAACCGGACTCGGGTCGGCACGGTGTTCATCAACATGCCGACCACGCGGTCCAGGTCCGGCAGGTCCGCCGACCGCCCGGCGACCACCGTGCCGAAGACGACGTCGCGCCGACCGCTGTTGCGGGCCAGCACCAGGCCCCACGCGCCCTGCATCAACCCACCGAGCGTGCCGCGGTGGCGACGGGCCAGCGCCCGCAGCGCCGCACTGTCCTCATCGGACAGCACGACCCGGTCCTCGCGCGGTGCCGGCCGCTTCGTGGTCGCGGGTTCGGGCCCGACCGCCGGGATCGGCGTCGGTTCGGTGAAGCCCGCCAGGGCGTCGCGCCAATAAGCGGATTCCTCGGCCCGGTCGCGACCGGCCAGCCAGGCGAGGTGGCGCAGCGAGTCCACCGGCTCGGGCAGCTCGGGCGCCGGCGCGCCGACCGCGAACGCGCGGTAGAGCGCGACCAGCTCGCCCAGCACGATCGGCATGCTCCAGCCGTCCAGCAGGGCGTGGTGCAGCACCCAGACCACGTGGTGCGCCTGCTCGGCCACGCGGACCAGGTGCACCCGCACCGGCGGCCGGTCCTCGGCGAACCCGCGCGAGCGCTCGGCGCGCAGCAGCCCGGCGAGCCGTTCGGCCGGTGGCTCGGGGTGGGGGTCCCGCCAGTCGTGGCGCTCCACCGCCAGGACCGCGTGCGGGTGGATCACCTGCACGGGGTGCGGCAGGTCGCGCCAGTGCAACGAGGTCCGCAGCGCCGCGTGCCGATCGGCGACCGCCCGCCACGCCCGCGCCATCGCGTCGTGGTCGAGGTCGCCGTCGAAGGTGAGCACGAACTGCTCCAGGTAGTCGCCGGACTCCGGGTCGGCCACCGCGCTGAGCAACATCCCGGCCTGCAACGGCGACAACCGGTGCACCGCACCGAGCTTCGCCAACGCCGCCACACCGGGCACTGGGCCCAGCCCCGTCAACGCCGCCGCACCGCGCACCGCGTCCAGCCCGGCCACCGCCGTCGCATCCGGCCCGGTCGCCGCCGCATCCGGCACCGCATCCGGCCCAGTCGACGCCGCCGCACCGGGCACCGGGCCGTTCCCGACCGCCGCGTTTCCGGCATCGACCGCGTCACCGGCAGTGATCACGTCACCGGGGCCGACCGCGCCGGCCAGTTCGGCGATCGTCTGGTGGCGGAAGAGCGCGCTCACCGACATCGCCAGGCCGACCCGCCGCGCCCGGGCCGCGACCCGGATCGCCAGCACCGAATCGCCGCCCACCTCGAAGAAGTTCTCCCGCACCCCGACCGACCGGCCCAGCACCTCCCGCCACACGGCGACCAGCAGGTGCTCCACGGGAGTGCTCGGCGCGTCGTCGGCGGCGCGGGTGGCGGCGGCCGAACCCGGTGCCGGCAGCGCGGTGCGGTCCACCTTGCCCGCGCTGGTCAACGGCATCCGGTCGAGCACGACGAACACCGACGGCACCATGTAGTCCGGCAGCACCTCGGCCACGAACGCGCGCAGCTCGGCCGGCGTCGGGGGAGCGGCCCGGTCCGCCGCGACCAGGTAGCCGACCAGCCGCTTGTGCCCACCCGCCCCGGTGACGGCCGCGGCCACCGCGTCCACCACGCCGGGGTGCAGGCCCAAGCGCGCCTCGACCTCGCCCAGCTCGATGCGGTACCCGCGCACCTTCACCTGGAAGTCGGTGCGCCCCAGGAAGTCCAGCTCGCCGTCCGGCCGGTAGCGGGCCAGGTCGCCGGTGCGGTACAGCCGGTCGCCGGGCTCGCCGAACGGGTCGGGCACGAACTTCTCCGCGGTCAGCGCGGCCCGGTGCAGGTAACCGCGGGCCACGCCGATGCCGCCGATGTACAGCTCGCCGACCACGCCGACCGGCATCGGGTTCAGGCCGCTGTCCAGCACGTACATCCGGATGTTGTCGATCGGCCTGCCGATGGGCACCGACCGCGACGGGTCGAAGTCGTCCTCGACCACGTGCACCGAGCAGCCGACCACGGTCTCGGTCGGGCCGTACTCGTTGATGATCCGGGCGTTCGGCGCGACCTGCCTCCAGCCCGCCACGGTCTCCGGCCGGACCTCGTCCGCGCCGACCACGAACGTGCGCACGGAACGCACCGAACCCGGGTCGAGCATCCCGCGCAGCACGTCCAGGTGCCCGGGGGTGATCTTGAGCAGGCTGAAGTCGCCCGGGTCGGCCAGCACGCCCGCCAGCGTCTCCAGGCTGCGGTCCGGCGGCAGCAGCGTCACGCACCGGCCGCCGACCAGCGGCAGCCAGAAGTTCGGCACCGACAGGTCGAACGCGATGGAGCCGAGCATCGGCGCGCCGCGCTCGCCCTCCAGCCCGTAGCCGGTGATCGCCCAGTGCAGGTAGTTGACCACGCCGACGTGCGGCACCAGCACGCCCTTGGGCTTGCCCGTCGAGCCGGACGTGTACATGACGTAGAGCAGGTTCCCGGCGTCGGACAACGGCTCCGGCGCGCTGCGCGGTCGGGCGTCGATCTCCGGCCAGTCGGCGTCCACCAGCACGAACCGGCCCGCGAACGCCTCCGGCACGGCCGAGCGCAGCGCGGCCGTGGTGACCACGATCGGCGCGGCGGTGTCGGTGAGGATCCACTCCAGCCGGGCGCTGGGCAACGCGGCGTCCAGCGGCACGTAGGCCGCACCCGCCTTCAGGATGCCCAGCAGCGCCACGAACATCTCGGTCGAGTGGCCGACGCACGCCGCCACCAGGGACTCCCGGCCGACGCCCATCGCCCGCAGGTGGTGCGCGAGCTGGTTGGCCCGCTCGTCCAGCTCCCGGTACGTCACCGTACCGCCGTCCACGGCACGGACCGCGACCCGGTCGGGCTCCTCCCGGGCCCACCGCTCGAACAGCCCGTGCACGGTGGCGTCGTCGGGGAACACCGCGTCGGTGTCGTTCCACCCCCGCAGGGCGCGGTCGCGCTCGGCCGGGGTGAGCACGTCCAGCTCCGCCAGCGGGCGGTCCGGCGTGGCGACGGCGCGGCCGATCAGCTCGGCCAGGTGGTCCAGCAACCGCCGCGCGGTCGCGTCCTCGTACAGGCCGCGCGCGTAGGTCAGGACCAGCTCGACGCAGTCCGGCCGGGTGATCGCGAACAGGGTCAGGTCCACCTTGGCGTGGCCGTCGTCCACCGGGACCGGCTCGACCGCCAGCCCGGCGAACCGCCACGGCGTGGCACCGGCCTCGAACGCCTGGAACAGCACCTGGAACACGGGGTTGTGCTCGGCGCTGCGCTCCACCCGCAGGTCGGCGACCACCTGGTCGAACGGCACGTCGGAGTGGGCCAGCGCGTCGAGCACCGAGCGGTTCACCCGGCGCACCGACTCGGCCGCGGTCGGGTCGCCGGACAGGTCGACGGGGATGGCCACGGTGTTGGCGAACAACCCGACCAGCGGCTCGGTCTGCGGCGTCGGCCGGCCCGCGACCAGCGAGCCGATCGCGAACCTCGGCTGCCCGGTGTAGCGGTGCAGCAGCCCGGCGAACAGCGCCAGCACCGTGCTGAACACGGTCGTGCCCGAGGCGGCGGCCAGCCGGTGCACGCCCGCGGAGGTCTCGGCGGAGAGCCGGGCGCGGATCGTCGCGCCGCGGTGGTCCGCGACGTCGCGGGCCCGGTCGGTCGGCAGCTCCAGCACGGGCGCGGCGCCGTCCAGCGCGGTGCGCCAGTGGTCGAGCTGGCGGCGGCCCAGCGGCCCGGCCACCCGTTCGGCCTGCCACCGCGCGTAGTCCGCGTAACGGACGTCCAGCTCGGGCAGCGAGGGCTCGGCACCGGTGTGGAACGCCTCGTAGAACGCGGTCAGCTCGCGGGCCAGGATGCCGCCGGACCACTCGTCGACCAGCAGGTGGTGCGCCCGGATCACCAGCAGGTGCTCCTCGGCGTCCCCGGAGACCGGCACCAGCACCGCGCCGAACAGCGGCCCGGCGGCCAGGTCGAACGGGACGCGGGCGAGCGCTGCGGCCAGGGCGAGCGCGCCGTCCAGGTCGTGCGGCTCCTCGACCCGCAGCAGGTCCGCCGACACGTCGCCGAGCACCTGCACGGGGCCGTTCTCGCCCTCCGGGTAGGCGCTGCGCAGCACCTCGTGCCGGTGGGCCAGGGCGGCGAACGCGGCGGCCAGCGCGCCGCGGTCCACCACACCGCGCAGCCACATCGACCACTGGACGCCGTACACGGCGTTGTCGGTCAGGAGTTGGTTGGCCAGCCACATCCCGTGCTGCACCGGGGAGAGGGCGGTCGGCCCGTCACCGGTGAGCCTGCGGATCTCCGGCCGGTCCGGCGCGCCGGCCGACGCACGGCCGCGCAACCGCTGCTCGATCAACCGCTGCTTCGCCGTGCTCATCTCGCCCGGCCGCACTGCTTCGGTGGTCATCGTGGTTCCCGTCGGTCTCGTGCGGTCAGGGGGTCAGGAGTCGTTCCGCGTCGTGGTCGCTCAACGCGTCCACGTCGGCGAGCACCAGGTCGGTGACCCGTTCGGCCACCGCGGCGACGGTGCGCCGCTCGAACAGCAGCACCGGTGACAGCGCCACGCCGAACGCGCGGCTCATCGCGTTGGTCACCCGGATCGCGAGCAGCGAGTGCCCGCCGAGCGCGAAGAAGTCGTCGGTCGCGCCCACCCGCGGCCGGCCCAGCGCCTCGGCCCACAGCTCGGCCACGGCGAGCTCGGCGCTGTCGCGCGGCTCGACGAACTCCGCCGCCGGCACGTCGGCCTGCTCGGGCGCGGGCAGCGCCCGGCGGTCGAGCTTCCCGTTGGGCAGCAACGGGAGGGCGTCCAGCACCACCAGCGCGCCGGGCACCGCGTACCCGGTGAGCCGGTCGGCGGCGAACGCGCGCAGCTCGGCCGTGCCCACGGCGGCGCCGGGCGCGGGCACCACGTAGCCGACCACGGTCGGACCGGCGGCGGTGGCGCGCACGGCGGCCACGGCGTCGGCGATCCCGGGGTGCTCGCGCAGCACGGCCTCGATCTCGCCCAGTTCGATGCGCACACCGCGCACCTTCACCTGGTCGTCGGCGCGGCCGAGGAACTCCGCGGACCCGTCCGGCCGCAGCCTGCCCACGTCGCCGGTGCGGTAGAGCCGCTGTCCGGGCCGTTCGAAGTGCGGCACGAACGACTCGGCGGTGCGCCGCGGGTCGTGCAGGTAGCCCCGGGCCAGCCCGACACCGCCCAGGTACAGCTCGCCGGGCACGCCGACCGGCACCGGCCGCAGGTGCTCGTCCAGGACGTGCACCTCGTTGTTGTCCAGCGGCACGCCCAGCGACACGGCGCCGGCGGCGGCGTCCGGGCCCACGTCGTCGGGACCGCAGACGTGGAAGGTCGAGTCGATCGACACCTCGGTGGCGCCCCAGGTGTTGTCCAGGCTGATCGACCGGCCCGCCGCGGCCGTGACGTCGAGGAACCGGCGCACCAGGTCCGGGCGCAGCGCCTCGCCGCTGGACAGCACGCTGCGCAGCGACGGCCAGCCGGCCAGGTCGGCGGGGGTGACCGCCTCGACGAAGAACTCCAGCATGCTGGGCACGAACTGGACGTGCGCCGCGTCGTGCCGGACGCCGGCGGCCACGATCGCCCGCGGGTCGCGGTGCAGCCCGGGGCCGAGCAACGCCACCACACCGCCGGTCAGCAGCGGCCAGAACACCTCCACGGCGGCGTCGTCGAAGGTCAGCGTGGTCTTGTGCAGCACCGTCCCGCCGGGCCGCAGGCCGTGCCGCCGCTGCATCCACAGCATCCGGTTGACCCAGCCCTCGTGCGTGCTGGCCACGCGCTTCGGCTCGCCGGTCGACCCGGACGTGCAGTACACCGAGCACAGGTCGAGCGGGTGCACGTCGGGCAGCGCGACGTGCGGACCGGGGTCGACCAGCTCGTCCGGGGTCGCGGTCGGCACGCCCGCGTCGGGCAGGCCGTGATCCGACAGGCACAGCCGGGCGCGGGCGCCGGTGAGCAGCTTGGCCACCCGCGCGGGCGGCGTGTCGGTCTCCAGGGGCAGGAACGACGCCCCGGCCTTGAGCACGCCCAGCAGCGCGGGCACGAGGTCAGCCGTGCGGTCCATGCGCACGCCCACCACGTCGTCCACCCGCACGCCGCGGGCGACCAGCGCCCGCCCGATCGCGTCGGACCGGTCGGCCAGTTCCCGGTAGGACAGCCGTTCGCCGTCCGCCGTGATCACGGCCAAGGCGTCGGGGGTGCGGGCGGCCTGGTCGGTGAACAGCTCGTGCAGGGTGCGGGCGGGGAAGGGCACGGGCTCGGGCACGGTGACCGCGCGCAGCCCGGCCGCCTCCTCGGGCGAGGACAGCGCGGCCTCGTCGACGCGCTGCTCCGGCCGGTGCGCCAGGTCCGCCAGCAGGGTGTCGAACTGGCGGGCCCAGCGCCGCACGGTGTCCGCCCGGTAGAGCGCGGCGTCACCGGTGACGCGGCAGTCGATCCTGCCGTCGGCCCAGGTGGTGAAGGCGATCTCGACGTCGTAGCGCGCCGTCTTCCCGGCCACGGGCACCGCGCCGGTCGTCACGCCGGCCAGCTCGGGCAGCCGAACCGCGCCGGGCTGGATGTCCACCAGCACGCCGAACAGCGGGGTGCGCGAGAGGTCCCGCTCCGGCGCCAGCTCCTCCACGAGCAGGTCGAACGGCACGTGCCGGTGGGCGTAGGCCTCGATCATCCGGCGGCGGACCCGCCCGACCAGCTCGGCGAACGGCGGGTTGCCGGTCAGGTCGTTGCGCAGCACCAACATGGCCAGGAACGGCCCGATCAGGTTCTTGCGCACGGCCTGGTCGCGTTCGGCGAGCGAGGTGCCGGTGACCACGTCGCCGCGCCCGGACACCCGGTGGCAGAACACCTGGGCGGCGGCCAGCAGCACCGAGAACAGGGTCGCCCGCCGGGAGCGCGCCACCCCGGCGAGCGCCTCGGCGGCGCGCGGGGACAGGGTGAACGAGGCGGTCGTGCCGCGACCCGAGCGGCGGGCGGGCCGCGCCCGGTCCGGTGGCAGCTCGAACGCGGGCGCGTCGGCCAGCTCGGCGCGCCAGAACGCCAGGCCGCGGGCCAGCCGGTCACCGACCGCGAGCTGCTCGTCGGCGGCCAGCGCGACCTCGCGGAACTGCGCGGGCGGCGCGGGCAGCTCCGGGTCGACGCCCGCGTGGTGCGCGTCGTACAGCGCGGCCAGCTCGTCCTGGAACACCGCCGCCGACCAGCCGTCGAACGCGATGTGGTGCACGCTCACGCACAGCACGTGCTCCTCGGCGGAGAGCCGGAACAGCCGGGCCCGGATGGGCAACCCGCCCGCCAGGTCGAACGCCACGCGCAGCTCGGCGTCCACGGCCGGGCCGAGCTCGCTGCCCTCGGGCAGCGCGGTCACCGCCAGGTCGAACGCGCCGGCCGGCCGGACGACCGCGACCGGCTCGTCGTGCACCGTGACCACGGAGGTGCGCAGGACCTCGTGGCGGGCGACGATCCCGGTCAGCGCCGAGCGCAGCGCGGGCACGTCCAGCGGCCCGGAGAACCGCAGCACCAACGGCACCAGCAGCTCTTCGCCAGTGGGGTCGAGCTGGTGGGTGAACCACAGCCGCCGCTGGTTGCGGGGCAGCGCACCCGCCGCCGGGCCGCCCGCTGGCGGGTCGGCGATCACGGGGTCGGCGATCACGGGGTGGGCCATCACCTGGTCGGCCATCACGGTCCCTCCGTCCGGAATCGGTCGCCGTCGGTGGAAGGTCCGCCGCCGGTCAGGTCGAACGCGGCCAGCCGCAGCTCGGAGGTGTAGCGCTGCCCCGCCCCGTCGCGCAGCCACAGCCCGTTGTGCCGCGGCAGCATCTCGGAGACGGTCAGCACCGAGCCCGTCTCCGCCGCCCGCCGGGCGAACTTCGCCAGCAGGTTCACGTAGACCGGGCTGTCGAAGTCGATGTAGACCGGCTTGGCGCCCTTCACCGGCGTCACGAAGACCTGCTCCGGCAGCCCCAGCTCGCGCCGCCACCGCCGGGCCAGCACGAACCTCAGCGCCTCGTCCTTGCACTTGGCGAACGGCACCGACGCGCTCGGCACCCGCCACTTCTCCCGGCTGAGCACCACCTTGTCGACGGTGACGCGCGGCGTGTGCGGGCGGTCGTCGAACAGGCTGAACCGGTCGATCACCGCGTCCATCAGGATCTCGGAGAACGCGTCCAGCACGTCGAACACCTCGCCGGTGGGCAGGCGCAGCGCCAGTCCGCCCGCCACCCGCACCACCGCGACGTCGCGCGCGGCGACCAGGCCGGGCCGGTCGGCGTGCACGGTGTGGTGCGTGGTTTCCAGCAGGAAGTCGCGGTCCCGCACGAACCCGGGGTGCGTGCGGATCGACAGGCGCGGCAGGCTGCCCTTGGGCAGCACGGGCAACAGCCTCGGCCGGGGGAACTCCTCGTCGGTCTGCGCGAGCAGCGCGGGCAGGTCGGGGTGCTGGCTGACGAGGCAGTTGCTGCGCTGGGCGTTGATCGCCATGTGCGCCTCGCCGAGCACCAGCTCGAACTCGCCGCGGTTGATCGCGTCGGCGTCCCGGGCGGCCACCATGAGATCCGGGCTGAAGTGCCGGGCGGCCGACCACCCCGGCCCGCCGGCGGCGAACGCCGCGCCCACGGCGGGCAGCAGGTCGGCGAACGCCCGGCGCACCCGCCGTTCGCCCTCGGGCAGCCGCAGTACCTCGGCCCACCGGCGGCGGAACTCCGCGGCGGTGGCGTCGGCCGCGCGGTTGATCGCCGAGCGCAGCGGCACCAGCGACTTCACCCAGAACGCCGCGAAGTCGACCGGGGCGGCGGTGTCGAACGACCGGTGCACCTCGTCCAGCGCGGGCCGCACGCCCGCGGAGACCTCGGCGCAGAACCACCGCGCGCTGTCCGCGAGCAGCCGCACCGGTTCCGCCGCGGCCAGCACGGTCGTGCCGATGGTCAGGTCGGCGTCCCGGCGGGAGTCGGCGTAGACCAGCGTCCGGCCGCCGTAGGCCTGGCCCGCGTTGCGGGTGGACGGCCCGGAGGTCAGCTCGGTGAACGTGGCGTCCAGGTCGAGCAGGGCGGCGGTGACCTCGTCGGCCCCGGCGTCGACCTTGGCCTGCAACCCGGCCCGCCCGGCGTCCAGCCGGTCCAGCAGCCGCGCGGCGGACTCCCGCAGCGCGTCGTCGGACACGCCCTCGACGAACGCCCGCAGCTCGCGCAGGGGCCACTTGGACACCGGCACGTCCAGCTTCCAGCTCACCCAGCGGCGCTTGGCGAAGCCGTCCAGCACCGCGACCACCGAGTCCACAGTGGACGCTTCGGTGAGCAGGGCGGGCATGTCGCGGACCCGGGTGCGCCCGTCGCACAGGCGCAGCACGGACGCCTCGGCCGCGCTCAACGCGACCGGCTTGCCACCGGGCGGCGACACCACGTCCCCGTCCAGCTTCAGGAAGGCGTTGCGCCGCGGGCGCAGCCAGGTCCGCAGGCCGGGCAACGCCTGCACCACGTCGGCGAGCCGGTCGACCGCCCACGGCTCGAAGTAGACCTCCATGCTCCGGGTGAGACCGGGCCCCGGCCGCAGCCGGGTGTCCGCCTCGGCGACCGCGGTCGCCCACAGCACCGGACCGAAGAACCCGATCGAGTCGTTCTTCACGCAGTAGCGCTGCCAGTAGGACGCGATCAGCTCCTCCCTGGCACGGTGCTTGGCGTTGCGCGGCTCCTCGTCGGACCGCCAGCGCAGCAACGGCGCGAGGGCGCCGTCGATCAGCCGGTGGTTCTGCCAGGCCACCGCGCGGCGGAACTCGCCGCCGGCGGCCACCCGCTGCAACTCCACCCCGCCGGCGCGGGCGGCGGTGTCGAACGCGGCGCGGTACCCGCTCCACCGCGGGTCGTCCGGCGCGGCGTCGGCCAGGTCGTCGGCGCGGTCGAGCAGCGCCGGCGCCCGCAGCCGCAGCACGCCGTCGGCGGGGAAACCCGCGCCGCGCGCGATCACGTGCGGCGACCAGCGCCAGCCGCCGCCGAGCGTCAGGTGGTCCGGTCGGGCGAGCGGGACGTCGTCCGCGATCGCGCCCGGAGCCGGCAGCACTGTGGTCACGGGGCCTCCTGTCCATCGGGCGCGCCGAGCCGGTCGACCATCGCGAAGCGCAGCTCGGACGTGCAGCGGTCGCCGTTCTGGTCCACCAGCCACAGGTGGTCCAGGTCGGGCAGCAGTTCGGTGAAGCCGAGGAGCTGGTCGGGTGCGGCGCCGCGCAGCATCTTGGCCAGCACGTTCACCAGCACCGGGCTGTCGAAGTCGACGTACACCGGCTTGTCGGTGGAGCCCGCCTTGGCGAACACCCGCGGCGGCAGGCCGGCGGCCTCCCGCCAGGCGCGGGCCGCGACGAACCGGCGGGCCTCGTCCTTCTCGGACGCGAACGGCACCTCGGCCGCCGGGAAGCGCCACGTCTCGCGCTGCACCACGGCGCGGTCCACGACCACCCTCGGCACGTGCGCGTGCCCGGCGAACAGGCTGTGCGCGTTGAGCACCACGTCCATCAGGACCTCGGAGAACACGTCGAGCAGGTCGTGCCGCGTGCCGTCCGGCAGCACCGCGACCAGGCCGTCGTGGTCCTCGTGCACGGTGATCGCGCTGCTGGGGAGCAGCCCCGGCCGGTCGGCGGGGACGGTGTGGTGGTGGAACTCGACCAGCCGGTCGGCGTCGCGGGTGAGCGCGGACTGGGTGCGGGTGGACCGGCGGACCGGGCCGCTGCGCGGTGGGGCGGGCAGCAGCCGCGGTCGCGGGAAGTCCGCGTCGACGTGCCGCAGCAGGTCGGCAGGCTCCGGGTGCTGGGTGACGAAGCAGTTGCTGCGCTGGCTGTTCATCGCCAGGTGGATCTCGCCGACGACCACCTGGAAGTCGCCGCGGCGCACCGCGTCCAGGTCGGTCGCCGAGATCATCAGGTCGGGGCTGAGGTAGCGCGCGGCGCTCCAGCCCGGTCCCGGCACGTCGAACGCGGCGCGCACCGCGGGCAGCAGTTCGGCGTGCGAGCGGCGCACCTCGGTCGCGCCCGGCGGCGGGCGGAGGACGTCCGCCCAGCGCGCCGCGTACTCGACGCGGGCCGCGTCCACCGCCGCCGTCACGTCCCGGCGCAGCGGGCCCAGGGCCGCCGCCCACAGGTCGGACAGGGCGCACGGCCCGCCGACGCGGCGGTAGACCTCCAGCAGCGTGGCGCGCGCCGTGTCGGCGGCCTGCGCGCACAACCAGCGGCAGCCCCGGGCCAGCAGCTCCACCGGCTCGACCGCGGCCATCAGGTCCTGGCCGAACACGGCGTCCAGGTCGCGGGCGCAGTCCTGGTACATCAGCGTGCGGCCGCCGTAGGCCTGACCGCCGTGACGCCGCCCGTCCGCGCCGGTCAGCTCGTGGAACACCCGGTCGGCCGCGGTCAGCGCCTCGGTCAACGCGGTCGCGTCGCCCGCTCGGGCGACGGCCTCCCGGCACGCCTCCAGCCGGTCCAGCGGTGCCAGGCAGGCGTCGCGCAGCTCTTCGTCGTCCACCGGCTCCAGCACCGCGCGCAGTGCCCGTTCGGGGAACGGCGTCACCGGCAGGTCGATCTTCCAGGTGATCCACCGCCGGCGGGCGAAGTCGGCCAGCACCTCGGCGACCTCGTCACCGCCGAGGTCTCGGGCCCGCGCCACCCCGTCGCAGGCGCGCAGCACCCGTGCCTGGAGGGGGTTCAGGTCGACCGGGGCGCCCATCGGCAGTTCGACCCGATCGCCGACCAGCCGCAGGTAGGGCATCCGCCGGGGCGCGAGCCAGGGCCGCAGCCCCGGCGTGGCGCCGACGACCTCGGCCAGCCGGTCGACCGCCCAGCTCTCGAAGAACACGGTGGACCGGCGCACCAGCCGGTCGCCGACGACGACCTCGCTGTGCGGACGGTCGTCCCACCGGGCCCAGCCGACCGGTCCGAAGAAGCCGATCGAGTCGTTCTTCAGGCAGTAGCGCTGCCAGTAGGAGGCGATCAGCTCCTCGCGCTGCCGGTTCTTGGAGTTGCGCGACTCGGTGGCCGGGCGGCGCAGGAACGGTTCGACGGCCAGCGGGAGCAGGCTGTGGTTCTGCCAGGTCACCGCGTGCTGGAACAGCGGGGACGCGGCGATGTCGCGCAGCCGTTGCCCCATCGCGGTGGTGGCGGCCTCGAACCGCTCGCGGAACCGCTGCCACGCGGCGGGGTCGTCCCCGGCGGCGACCGCTTCGTCGGCGTGCCCGCCCAGTTCGGGGTCGGCCAGGTCGAGCACGCCGGAAGCGGCGAAGCCCGCCCCGCGCACGATCAGCTCCGGCCACCACCGGAAGCCGTCGGTCACGGGCGCCGCTCGTGAGGCCGCGGGTCGTGGTGCTGGCGATTGGGGTGCCGCGGGTTGTGGGGCCGGCGGGCGCCGGCCCGTGACGACGGAGGTCATCGGCGCTTACCCGAGGTCCGCGACGGCGCCGGCGCAGCTCGCCGGCGTCGGGTACATGAAGATGACCACGGGGTCCAGGTCGAGGCCGACGTCCTGGCCGATCCGCTGGATCGCGTCGATCGCCAGCAGGGAATCACCGCCGGCCTCGAAGAAATCGGTGTCCTCGCCGAGCTCGCTGTTCTTCAGCACGTCCCGGAAGACCTCCAGGACGGTTGTGCCGATCGTTTCGACGGACATCCCGCCACCTCCTGCATAGGGTCCCACCTGGCATCTTGATGAGCGGAACGCTAAGAAGGCGGCTTATCGCGGTGCTATCGCGAGGGCAACAGGTCGACCCTTAAGTGCGCGATAGCGGCGGGATAAAAAGGGCGACGAAGGTCAGTCCGCAAGCAGCTCGGTGAAATCGACCCGGGGGTTCGCAGACATGATTTTCCGGATTCTCGGCCCGCTGGACGCGGCCGGCCTGGCGTTCCCGCCGCGTCAGCGGGCGGTGCTGGCCATGCTGCTGTTGCAGGCCAACCGGGTCGTCGCGGTGGACCGGCTGGTGGACGCCGTGTGGGACACCAGGCCGCCGTCCACGGCGCGTGAGCAGATCCAGATCTGCGTGTCCGCGATCCGGCGCGCGCTGCACGGCGCGGGACTGCCGGACGTCGTGGTCCGCCAGACCCCCGGCTACCTGATCCGCTGCCGGGAGGACCAGCTCGACCTGCTGGCGTTCGACGCGTTGGTGACCCGCGCCCGCCTCGCCGCCGCCGGTGACGATCCCCGGGCCGCCGTGGCGGACTTCCGGGAGGCGCTGGCGCTGTGGCGCGGACGGCCGCTGGACGGCGTGAACGGCACGCTGGTCGACGCGGCCCGGACCGCGCTCGCCGACCGGCGGATCTCGGTGGTGGAGGAGCACGTCGACGTCCAGCTACCGCTCGGCCCCCGGCCGGACCTGATCGGGGAACTGGCGGAACTGGTGGCCGCCAACCCGTTCCGGGAGCGGCTGCGCGCGCAGATGATGACGGCCCTGCACGGGGCCGGCCGGCGAGCCGAGGCCCTGGACGTCTATCAGGACGGCCGCCGACTGCTGGTCGACGAGCTCGGCCTGGAGCCGGGGGAGGAGCTGTCCCGCGTCCAACGGGCGATCCTCGCCGGCGCCGACCCCGCCGCCCACCCCGACCGGACCCCCACCGCCGCCCCCGCGATGTCCAATCGCAGCGCCCCCGCCAGCCTCACCCCCGCCGCCCGTCCAGACTCGGGCACCCGCTCCGGCTCCGGCGTCGGCTCCAGTTCCGGTGTCCGCTCCGGCCCGGGTGCAGGTCCCGACTCGCGTGCCCGTCCCGCCTTGGACGCTCGCTCGGGCTCCGGCTCCTCTCCCGGCCCTGGTCCCGGCTCGATGCGGGGCCTTGATCCAGGCCCCGGCCCCAGCCCCAACCCCGGTCCTGGCCCCGGCGCCGTCACCCGCCGCGCCGTGCCGCACCTGCTGCCACCGACCAGCCGCGACTTCACCGGCCGCACCGACCTCCTCACCCGCGTCCGCGACCTGCTCGCCCCACCCACCACCGACCCGGGCACCCGCGTGGTGGCCGTGGGCGGCCGGGCCTGGAGCGGCAAGACGGCACTCGCCGTGCACACGGCCCACGGGTTGCGCGAGGACTACCCCGACGGCCAGCTGTTCGTCCGGCTCCACGGCGCGGGCGCCGACCCCGTCGACCCGGCCCACGCGCTCGCCCGCTTCCTGCGCGCCCTGGGCGTGCCCGAGCCGTCGATCCCCCCGAGCACCGACGAGCGCACCGACCTCTACCGCGACCTGACCGCCGACCGCAGGGTGCTGGTCGTGCTGGACGACGCGGCGGACGAACGGCAGGTCGCACCGCTCCTCCCGGGCAGCCCGACCTGCGCCGTCATCGTCACCAGCAGGCGCGGGCTGACCACGCTCGTGGGCGCCTGGCACGTCACGACCGGCCCGCTGAGCGCCGGCGAAGGCGCACGCCTGGTCACCGCCGTGATCGGCGCGGAACGCGCGGGAGCGCAGCAGGACGACGTCCTGCGGTTGGCCGAGGAGTGCCGCGGCGACCCGCTCGCGCTGCGCCTGGCCGGCGCGCGCCTGGCGGCCCGCCCGCACTGGCCCGTCGCGACCCAGACCGCCCGCCTCACCGCGGGCGACGGCTGGCGCGAGCTCGCCCGGGACGTCGAAGAGGCGCTGAAAACCCCGCACGCCCGCCTGAGCCCGGTGGCCCGCCGCCTGCTGCGCCGGATCGGCGTGCTCGGACCCGGACCGGTCGAGTTCCCCGGCACGCTGTGCGCCGCGCTGCTGGACACCCACCCCGACGAGGCCGACGACGCGCTCGCCGAACTGGTCGACGCCGGCCTGTTCGAGCTGGAACGCGCCCCCGACGGCGGCCTGACCTGCCACGTCGGCGGCCTGGTCGTGGCGTTCGCGCGGCAACGGCCGGCCGAGGGCGCGCGGCCACGACGGGTGCACGCGCCCCGTCGCGCGCAAGACCGGGGGATGGGCGTGGTGCTCGCCCTTCCCGCCGCGCGCGCCTCCGAGCCGCGCGCACTGCGCACCGCGACCTCGGGCCGGTGACCGCCGTGCCCGGCGATAGGACATCGATGGCGGCGACGTCTTCGCTTCGGCGGGACGGCGGCCCACAGGAGAGGACGGTGGTGGCGATGCCGGATCGAGCCGGTGTTGCGGTGCTGACGGCCGAGGTGCTGGACCTGTCCCTGCGCCCGCCGGTGCGCCGGGTCGGGGTGCTGTGCGGCACGGAGGAGGGCGCGGGCGGGCAGTACCTGTCCTTCGCCGCCGAGCTGGGCGCGCGGTTCGGCGCCGTCGGGCTCGGGGTGGTGTGCGGCGGCGCCCCGGTCGGCGTGCTCGGCCGGTTGGTGCGCACCGCGCACGCCGCGGGCAGTCCGGTGAACAACGTGGTGCCGCTGTCCTCGCTGGGCGGCGGTGTGCCGAAGGTCGGCGGCACGGTGCTGCAAGCCGTCCGCACCGAGGACGAGCGGATCAAGCTGGTGCACCGGCTCGCCGACGGCTTCGTCGTGCTGCCGGGCGGCGTGGAGGTCCTGCGCGAGCTGGCCGAGCTGATGGCGCTGGAGCAGGCGCGCGGCCTGGCCCGGCCGATCGTGCTGGTCAACCGGCGGGGCTTCTTCGACCCGCTGGTGGCGCTGCTGGCGCAGGCGGAGGCGGACGACTTCGCCACCAGCGCCCAGGTGAGGATGCTCGACGTGGCCGACACCGCCGACGACGTGCTGCGCCTGCTCGGCAGGCCCACGCCGTGACCGACTTCGACCGGGCACGACCGACCGACATGACGACGAACCGAGCACAGGGTGGTGATGGGTCGTGACCAAGGGGATGACGGCGACGCGGAGGGGCACGTCGGTCGAGGTGCGGCAGGGCACCGGGGTGTCCTTCGGCACCTTCGGCGAGCTGTTGCAGGGCGCGCTGCCCGGGTCGGGTGAGGACTTCCTGGTGACGCTGCCGATCGCCCGCTGGTCCACCGCGCGGATCACGCTGTTCCCGGACTCGTCCGAGCTGCGCGTGTCGCCCGAGCACAAGCGGAAGTCCGCGTTCGTCGCGCGGTCGGCCCTGGACCGGTTCGGCGCGGGTCGGTTCGGCGGCACGCTGGAGATCGCCAGCGACCTGCCCGAGGGCAAGGGCATGGCCAGTTCCTCGGCCGACCTCGTGGCCACCGTGCGGGCGGTCGGCGACGCGCTGGGACGCGTCGTGGGACCGAGGGAGACCGAACTGCTGCTGCGCGGCGTCGAGCCGACCGACGGCCTGATGCACCCCGGCATCGTCGCGTTCCACCACCGCCGCGTGGCGCTGTGCCGGGCGCTGGGCGCGCCGCCGCCGCTGACCGTGATCGGCGTGGACGAGGGCGGCCAGGTGGACACCGTGGACTTCAACACCACCCGTCCGGCGATCACCGCCGCCGAGCGCCGCGAGTACGGCGTGCTGCTCGACGACGTCGCCGCGGCACTGGCGCGGGGCGACCTGGCGGCGGTCGGAAGGGTGGCCACCCGCAGCGCCGAGCTGAACCAGCGCCGCTGCCACAAGCGCCTGCTCGAACCGCTGACCGCGATCAGCCGGGACGCGGACGCCCTCGGCGTGGTCGTCGCGCACAGCGGCACGATGGTCGGCGTGCTGGTGTCGCGCACCGACCCGGACCACGACGCGAAAGTCGACGAGATTCGCGCGGCTTGTCGGGAACTGGGCGCCCCGGTATCGGTGGATCGCACCACGGGAACAGGTCCAGCCGCGCCCCACAACACATTCGCGAAAGGGGCGGCAACTACGGCCGCCTAGATGGACGTGCAGGTCAAGGTGGGTTTGAGCGGCTTCTGGGTGATCTCTATTCAGCCGCGATAATGCCTCCATCGCGGCACGATAAGGCCGCGATGGTGAGCATTCCTAACGTCGGTTCCAACAGCAGGAACCGACCGGGAAGAGGCCCCGAAATGAACATCACCAAGACCTTCGCCACCGCCACCGCGATCGCCGCGATCGTGCTCTTCCCGGTCCTCGGCGCCACCGCCGCCCACGCCGACGACACGCCCTGGGGCCCGACGACGACCGCCTCCGACGACACCCCGTGGGGCCCCACGTCCGACGACACCCCTTGGGGCCCGACCTCCGACGACACCCCGTGGGGTCCGACTTCCGACGACACCCCTTGGGGGCCGACGTCCGACGACACGCCGTGGGGTCCGACGCAGACCGCGCTGTGATCCGGTTCAGCCCACCCCGAGCGCCGCCAACGCCTGAGCGGCGCGCTCCCGGGACGCGGTCATGTTCCGCTCGGTGAACACCGCGATCGCCCGGTCCAGCAGGTCGGCGGCCTGCACCCGGTCACCCCGGCCGGCCAGCACCAACGCCAGCTCCGTGCACGTCTCCGCCGCGCCGACGTGGTCCATCGCCCGCTCGTGCACCTCCAGCGCCCGCCGCAGCAGCTCCTCGGCGCCCGCGCCGTCGCCCAGCGCCAGCTTCACCTCCGACAGCAGGTGGAGCACCCGCGCCTCGCCCACGATGTCGTGCAGCTCCCGGACACCGTCCAGCAGCTCGGTCAACGCCGCCTCGGCCTCCCGGTGCTCCCCGCGCCGCACCATCAAGTCGCACAGCCGGTAGCGGACCTGCACCTCGACCCGCCGGTTGCCGACCTCCCGGCAGATGCCCAACGCCTCGCGCAGCCGACCTCCGGCCTGCTCCTCCGCCCCGTTGCGCACGTCGATCTGCGCGAGCTGCGTCAGCACGTACGCCTGCCCCACCGGGTCGCCCGCCTGGCGGAACCCGTCCAGCGCGGCCAGGTACTCCGGCTCGGCCCGCTCCGCGTCGCCGTGCCGGTGGTGCGCCAGCGCCAGGTTGCGCCGCACCATCGCGACACCCAGGACTTCGCCCAGCTCCTCGAACAGCGCCAGCGCCGGGTCAAGCAGGTCGGCCACGTCGTGCCCGCGCGACCGGCTCAGCCGCAACGACGCCAGCGAGCACAGCAACGCCGCCTCGCCCCGCCGGTCACCGGCCGCGCGCACCACCGCCAGCGCCCGCTCGTGCGTGCGCTCCCAGTCGTCGAAGTAGCAGCGCGCCTCGAACAACGTCACCAACGTGACCGCGAGGTCCCAGCACAGCTCGACCAGGTCGCCGGCGGCGGCCAGCTCGACCGCCGAGCACAGGTTGCGGTGCTCCGCCTCCAACCACGCCACCGGGTCGGCCAGCAACCGGTCCACAGAGGACCGGGGCAGCCGACGGCGCGGCGCACCACCGTGCAGCACGGTGAAGTCACCGCCGTAGATGCGCGCGTGCGCCTCCTCGGCCAGCGCGAGCCAACCGCCCGACACCCGTGCCAACGCGTCCTCGGGCGCGTCCTGCTCGGCGTGCCGCTCCAACTGCTCACGGGCGTACAACCGGATCAGGTCGTGGAACTTGTAGCGCGGGCTGCCGTCGAGGTCGATGGCCACGATCTCCAGCATCTGCGCGTCGACCAGCAGCTCCAGCAGGTCCGCCGCCCGGTACAGGTCCGCGTCCAGCAGCGCGGCGGCCACCCAGGTGGGGAAGCTCAGGCCGTCGAGCAGGCCCAGCAGGCGCAGCAGCCGCCGCGCGTCCGGGCCGAGGCCGTCGTAGGTGAGCGCCAGGCTGGCCCGGACCACCATCTCGCCGTGCGCCAGCTCGTCCAGCCGGCGGCGTTCGTCGGACAACCGCTCCAGCATCCACGCCAACGACCACTGGCGGCGGGCGGCCAGCCGCGCGGCCACGATCCGCAGCGCCAGCGGCAACCCGCCGACCAGCCGGATCAGCGCGGTCGCCGCGGCGGGCTCGGCGTCCACCCGTTCCGGGCCGATCACCGTGGCCAGCATGTCCATCGCCTCGTCGTGCTCGAGCACGTCGACCTCGAGCACCCGCGCACCGGGCAGACCGGTCAGCCTGGCCCGGCTGGTCACGATCATCGCGCACGTGCCGCTGCCCGGCAGCAACGCCTGCACGTGGCCCTCGGCCGCCGCGTCGTCCAGCACGATCAACATCCGCTTGCGGGCCACGAGTTGGCGGTACATCTCGGCCCGCTCGTCGGCGGCGTCGGGGATCGAGGAACCCGGGATGCCCAACGCGCGCAGGAACCGCCCCAGCACGTCGGCCGCCGTGGCGGGCGCGGCCCGGGTGCCCGCGAGGTCGCAGTACAGCTGACCGTCGGGGAAGTGCTCCTCCACCACGCGATGAGCGAGGTGCACGGCCAACGCGCTCTTGCCCACGCCCGGCTTGCCCACCAGCGCCAGCACCCGCGTCGCGCGTTGCGGACCCGTCAGCAGCTCCTCGGCCCGCGCGATCAGCCGGGCGCGACCGGTGAAGTCGCCCATGTCCGCCGGCAGTTGGAACGGCGCGGTGGTCTCCGGCGCGCGTTGCGCCGGCACCTCGGGCTCGGGCGTCGAGACCAGCAGGCCGGGGTCGCCGGCGAGGATGGCGCCCTCCAGCCGGCGCAGCTCGTCACCCGGCTCCAGGCCGAGCTCGTCCACCAGCAGGTCGCGCGCGACCCGGTACACCTCCAACGCCTCGGCCTGCCGCCCCGACCGGTGCAGCGCGAGCATGAGCTGGCCGCGCAGGCGTTCCCGCAGCGGGTGCTGGGCCACCAGGGCGCTGATCTCGCCGACCAGGTGGTGGTGGCGGCCCGCGGCCAGCTCCAGGTCCAGCGACATCTCCAAGGCGGCGAGCCGGTCCTCGTCCAGCTTGGCCGCGCGGGCGTTGAGGGCGCGGCTGGTGGTGCCGCCCAACGCGGGCCCGCGCCACAGCCCGAGGGCCTGGCGCAACAACGTGGACGCCACCACCCGGTCACCGAGCCGGATCGCCTCCTCGGCGTCGGCGGTCAACCTGGCGAACAGGTGCAGGTCCAGCTCCCCTTCGGCGACCCGCAGCAGGTAGCCGGGCGGCTTGGTGGCGATGGCCTCGCCGCGCCCGGCCCGGATCAGGGTGCCGCGCAGCGCCGACACGCAGATCTGCACCTGCGTGCGCGCGGTCGCGGGTGGCGCGTCGTTCCAGATCGCGTCGACCAGCGTGTCGACGCCGACGACCCGGTTGGCCTCCAGCAGCAGGATGGCGAGCACCACCTGCTGCCGCCCCGGCGGGATCTTCACGTCACCGTCGGTCCCGCTGGAGACGTGCAGGGGCCCGAGGACGCGGTAGACCACACCGGTTTCCGGTAATCGCGCTGGCAAACCCACTGCTACTCCCCAAGTCGACCGCGTGATCACGGTAACTCGCGGTGAGCGCCGGTGTCACCGTCGTGCTCGAACCTCACCGGCCCGCTCGTCCGACAGGACCAACGGGCCTTCGGCAGTCGGTCCCACCGGCGGGGCCGCGCCGCCACCACCCCGTCCGCTACCCCGGCGCGATGAAGAAGTAGGTCTTCTGGAACCGCAGCAAGCCGTGCTCGGACAACGCGAAGACGTCCGCGAAGCCCACTTCCCGACCCGTCGCCCGGTGCGTCAGCCGCCCGGTCACGGTGACCCGGTCGTCGACGCCGAACACCTCCTCCACCACGTGATTGCCGACGCTGAGCCCGGCGCGCCCGGACTCGACCTGGGCGGGCAGCACCCGCTCACCGGGCCGCACGATCCTGGCGTCGGCCGCGAACAGCGACCCGTACCCGTCGAGGTCGCCCTGGTCGAGGTAGAGGTAGCTGAGCCGGACGTGGTCGATCCCCATCGCCGTGACCCCGGCATCCGCGCTCATCGGCGACCCCCTCTCTCGTTGTGCCATCAAGACCAACCTGCCCGCCGCCGCTTACCCCGTCCTATTGCCCGGCTATCGGTCGCCCGACCGCGGGGGAGTGCCGGTCGTCCGGGGTTCTGGCGTTACCTCCTCCAGCACGTCCCGGCGACCTGCCCTGGGGTCATGGGCCGCCCCGACCACCGCGCCGAGGTCCGCGAGTTCCTCAGCTCGCGGCGGGCGCGCATCACCCCTGACCAGGCCGGACTGCCCGCCTACGGCGGCAACCGGCGCGTGGCCGGGCTGCGTCGGGAGGAGGTGGCGCTGCTCGCCGGGGTGTCCATCGACTACTACGTGCGCCTGGAACGCGGGAACCTGTCCGGCACCTCGGCGAGCGTGCTGGACGCGGTGAGCCGGGCGTTGCAGCTCGACGAGGCCGAGCGCGCGCGGTCGGCCTGCTCGCCGTGCTCTCCGCGAAGCAGTCGGCGCCGAGCGCAGCATCCTGATGGGACGTCACATCAAGGTCGAGTTCTGACCCGGGAACGGTGGCGCACCCCACGGCGGAGCAGGACGGTGACGAGACCCACCCGGGAGTCGAACCCGGAAGTCGACGGCTTTGCAGGCCGCCTCACGACCGTCGTGACGTGGGCCGGATGATCGACGGCCCACCGGTGGCGGGCCGTCGATCCGGTCGCGCGTCCTGGGGTCGAACCAGGGAACCTGGAGATATGAGCTCCGGGTGGCCACCGGGCCACGCGCGTCGCCACCACACCGAGCGCTCCCGGCGCGGTGGTGGTTGGGGTGACCGACCGGACTCGCACCGGCTTCGACCAGAGTCACAATCTGGCGCCTCGTCTGCTTCGGCCTCGGTCACAGCCGTCCCGCCAGGAGTCGAACCTGGGCCTTCCGCCGGTCGGCGGGTGCTCTGCCTGCTGAGCCACGGGACGTGATCGTGCTGCCTGGTGTTCCTGCGCTGCCCGTCGAGGGTTCGAACCTCGGTCTCCGCGGTCAGAACGCGGTGTCCATGCCGACTGGACCAACGGGCACCGAGCCGGTGCTCGGCGGCTCCCGGTCCAGGGCTCGAACCTGGGCTGGACGGATCCAAAATCCGCCGTGCTGCCGCCTACACCAACCGGGATCGTGCGTGCCCCCACCAGGACTCGAACCTGGACTCGACGCGTCCTGAACGCGTTGCCTCTTCCGTTGGGCTACAAGGGCGGGTGCGCCGGGAACCGCGTGCGCGGTCGCCCGGTGCCGCGCGCCTCTCCCCGGCCAGGGCGAGGCGCGTGAATACATGTCTGCTCCGCTGTGGAGTTGTCAACGAACAATCCGGTCCAGGAATGGGCGGAATTCGGCAGTGGCGGAAGGAGTCGAACCCTCGGGCAACGGTTTTGGAGGCCGTTCCGCTTCCCAAGCGCGCCACCACGGATAACTGATCCAGGTGCGGGAAATAGCAGAGCCGCCCGGATCGGTTCCCCGATGGGCGGCTCCCTGTCCACGTGACCGGATCCGGTCAGGGCGGGGAGTCCGCGCAGCTCAGGTGCATGTGGTGCCAGTGCGACGCCGACATCTGCTGGTCGGAGGACGGGCACCCGGCGACGATCGCGGCGCGTTGACACCTGCGCTGCGAACCCCGCTTCCACGTGCTCGTCATGGTTTCGGCCCTTCTTCTCTCGGCGTGGTCCAAGTATGCACGTCGCCCAGGATTGCGGCAATGCCCTTTTTCTGACTCGCTCTCAAGGCAGGCGGAACTCGCCCGTTATTGGTCGGCTGTTCCGCACGGGCCGCGGCGGGTTGTCCGGGAGGTGCCCGGACAACCCGCCTGCGCTCGGACCGCCGGTCAGCCGACCCGGTACGCGCGGATCACGGTCTGCTCCACGGCGTTGCCGTCCGCGTCCGAGGCCTTGGCGCGCAAGGACGCGAACGCGCCGGCCGGGTTGGTGACAGTCGCCGTCCACCGCGCGCCGTCACGGCTGAGCGGAACGGTCGCCCAACTGGCGCCGTCGTCGAAGGAGACCTCCAGCTCCAACGACTTCGTGTCGGGTGCCTTGTCCTGCCTGGTCACCGTGACCGGGAAGGAGAACTGCCCGCCCGGCGCGACGTTGTGCAGGTCGACGGCGGGCGCGAAGCCCACCGAGAGCAGCGGGAGCGCCCCGCCCGGTCCCTGCCGGAACCCGGAGCGGAACGTCCAGCTGCCGCTGACCTTCGTGGACAGCGGCCACCACGGCTGGTTCTCGCGGCTGACGTCGGCGGTCAACCGGTACGAGCTCTCGTCACGGGGCGCGACGAACACCCCGCGTCCCGGCTGGTCCTGCGTGCCGACGAGCACGCCGTCGCGGTACAGCGCGGTCGAGCCCTTGTCGTAGCCGAAGAACGGCTCGGCCGCCCTCGCGTGTCCGGCGGCGTCGGTGAAGAACGGCACCGTGACGTCCAGCAGGTCGCCGGTGCGCCAGGCCCACGGGTGGTTCTCACCCAGCTCGTTGGTGGTCGTGCCGGTGAACCCGGGCGCGGCCACCGCCGCGTTCCACTGCATCCGGTAGGTCTTGCCGCGCTCCAGGGTGGCCCGTTCGTAGCCGGTGCCCGCCGCGGCCCACCAGCCTCCCACCCCGATGCGCCACTTGCCCGGCGTGAAGTGCTCGACGCGTTCGGCGTTCGGGACCCCGGCCAGACTCCACTGCGTGCTGATCTCGCCGTCGAGCCCTTCCACCGAGGCCGAGGTGATCGGCGGTTCCTCCTCGGTGCCGCCGTGGTAGAGCATGTGCACCGCGGCGAGGTCGGCGGTCTTGGCCACCGTGGTCAGCTGCCGCGGCAGCTGACCCGGTGACGGGTAGGCCAGTTCGTAGCGGTAGGCGCTGCTGGACCGGGCGGTGACGGCCGTCGTCACCCCGCCCGCCTTGACCAGGTCGGCGTACCGCCTGCCCGGCTCGTCGTACAGCCGCAACGTCGGCAGCACGGCCGGGAAGTCCTCGGCCGACCGGTTCGCCGTCGCCGCCTCCTCCAGCACGCCGACCGCCACCGCCTTGCCGCCCACGTCCTTGACGGCCCGGATGCGCGCGTAGACCTCGTCGTAGGTCATCTCACCGGGCAGCTCCAGCACCACGAGCTTGTCCTTGGCGTCGACGCCGGCCAGGTCCTCGGGCGTGCCCTGTCCACCGTGGACGGTCGCCAGCCGTTGGCTGCCACTGGGCTCCGGCGACCCGCGGAGCCAGCCGGCGGGCAGTTCGAAGCGCTGCGGTCCCTCGGCGTACACCTCCAGGTCGGGTTCCTCCAGCCGGAGGTTGTCCGCGTAGCCGAACCAGGGCACGGGCCACCGCTCCTCCGACTGCGCGTACAGCTCGGTGAACCGGGGGTCGGCCAGGTAGGAGAAGCCCGTCGGGTACTCGGGGCGGTCGGTGATCGAGAAGCGGAACTGCGAGTTCCACACGCCGCCGCGCGCCGCGGGCTGGTCGGTGGTGTGCGAGACCCGCCGGCCCTTGCGCAGGTCGAAGTTCACAGTCGTGGTGCGCGAGACCCGCACGTCGGGGTCGACGAAGGTGCTCTCCAGGGGCAGCGCGCCCGGCCTGGGCGTGCTCGCGGCGCCGACGACCGAGTACCTGCCCGCGGGGACCCGCAGCGTCTCCCCGAGGGGGCCGAACCACACGTCGCCGCTGTCGAGGTCGACCACCAGCGCGACGGAGTTGTCCTGAGGTCCGGGCGCGGCGCCGTCGCGGTTCTTCACCGCCACGGTCAGGTCGTGCATCTCCGGCTCGTCGTGGACGCCGACCGGCGTGCGCAGTCGGATCGCGCCGTCCGCCGAGGTCGCGGTGAGCAGGCCGCCGTACACGCCGGGCCTGCCCGACCGCGGCGTCAACGTCAGCGTGACGTCCGCCTTGCCCCCGGCCGGGATCGTCACCGAGGGCGCGGACAGCACGGCCAGCCCGGCCGGGGGAGCCTGCCCCTGCGCGTCGGCCAGCTTGACGTCCAGGCCCAGGGTGATCGGCGCGTCGGTGGGGTTGGTGTAGGTCACCGCACGTGCGTCCGGTCGGGTGGTGGGCCACTTCAGGTAGGAGTTGACCGCGGCCGGCGCGACCTGGACGTCCTGCGCGGTCGCCCTGGCCACGTCGACCAGACCGCCGCCGACCGCGTACACGCCCGCGTCCGCCACCGGCGCCGCCGTGCCGACCAGCGCCGCCTTGATCCGGTCACCGGTCCAATCGGGGTGCTGCTGGGCCAGGATCGCCGCCGCGCCGGCGGTGTGCGGCGTGGCCATCGACGTGCCGGACAGCTTGGTGTAGTGCTCGTCCACCGGTTCGCCGATGCGTGCGTCCGCGGCCTTCGCCGCGACGATGTCCGAGCCGGGAGCGGCGATCTCCGGCTTGACCGCGGCGTCGGTCAGCCGCGGACCGCGGCTGGAGAAGTCCGACAGCGCCCCGGACTTGGTGACGCTGCCGACCGCGAGCGCCGCGTCGGCCGCCGCCGGGCTGCCGACCGCCTCGTCCCTGCCCCAGTTCCCGGCCGCCACCACGAACAGCGTGCCGTACTGGGCGCTCAGGGCGTTGATCGCCTGCGACGCCGGGTCGGTGCCGTCGGTGGGGCCCGAGCCCAGGCTCAGGTTCACCACCTCGGCCTTGGCTTCGGCCGCCGCCCACCTCATGCCGGCGATGACGTCGTCGGTCTGGCCCGACCCGTTGTCGTCGAGCACCTTGCCGATGGCCAGCT
Organism: Actinosynnema sp. NPDC049800; assembly: GCF_040656635.1. Taxonomy (NCBI): domain Bacteria; kingdom Bacillati; phylum Actinomycetota; class Actinomycetes; order Pseudonocardiales; family Pseudonocardiaceae; genus Actinosynnema; species Actinosynnema sp. NPDC049800. The sequence continues at coordinate 65,977 of NZ_JBFAMT010000041.1, forward strand.
TGGCGCCCGGCGCGACGCCCTTGTACTTGCCGCCCGACGCCGCGCCGGAGCCCGCGATGGTGGAGGCGACGTGCGTGCCGTGCCCGTTGCCGTCCCGTGCGCTGCCCGTGCCGCTGAAGTCCTGGCTGACGGTGACCTTGTCCGCCAGGTCGGGGTGCGTGCTGTCGTAGCCGGTGTCCAGCACGGCCACCGTGACGTCCTGGCCGGTGAGGCCGTTGTCCCACGCGGCGGGTGCGCCGACCTGGGGGACGCTGACGTCCAGCGCCGCTTGGACGCGCGCGTTGAGCCAGATGCGGCGGGGGCCACCCGCCAGTCGCGCCGCGCCCGGTTGGCCGCCGGTGACGGCCGACCAGAACCGGCGCGCGTCGGCCTTGCGCTCCGCGACCGCCGCCAGGCGCAGGTCGGGTAACTCCCGTTCGACCTGGGCGCCCTCGGGCGCGGTGGCCGCGGCCATGTCCGCGTACTCGACCAGGAGCGGCACCGTGTCGCTGTGCGCGTCGTCGTAGCGCTGCCGGACCAGTCCGGAGACGTTGAACAGCTCCTCGTCCAGCGTCCCGGACCGCACTAGCGCCGCCGCCACCTGCGGCACCACGTACAGGTCGGTCTCGCCGCCGCGGCGCTTGGCGTACTGGATGAACGCGGCGGGCCTGCCGCTCGCCTCGGGCTCGGTGAGCACCGACCACCGGCCCTGCGCGGTGCGCGAGACCAACACGCGGTGCCCGCTGACCAAGGTGACCCACTGCCCGCCGGACGCCGTCGCCGCTCCCTGCCCCGCGCCCGGCGATAACGGCACCGCCGCCGCGCTGCCCGCTCCCAGCGGCGCCGTCGCCGTCGCCGCGGCCAGCGCCGCCACGCCCGCGAGCAGCCGCACTCGTCGTTTCATGCGCACTCCCCATCAGTAGAAAGCTTGTGCCCCAATGACTCATGACGCCCGGGAGCGACTTGGCGTTGCCTGGGTCACGCGGGGAGCGGTTCGGCCTGGGTTTGGATTTGCCGACCACCGTGAAGTTGTCGGGACTGCGAACCGAATGTGAGAGGTGCGGCGACCGGCGTGACCCGGCCGGTCGCCGCACCGCGGATCAGCTGCCGGCGATGGTGAGCCGGCTCGTCGTCAGGTTCGGCGATCCGGTCGCTGACGCGATGTCGTGGAAGGTGGTCCAGGCGCCGGTCGAGCGCTGCACCGCGTGGTACAGGCCGCCGTCGCCCCCGGTCACCACGGCGTGCAGTTCGGTGCCCACCTGTGCGATGACCACGGTGACGGCCCTCGTTGCGGTCGGCGGGGTGAACGGCACGTCCGGGGTCTGCTCCCACCTGCCGTCGGCGTGCCGGACGACGTACCGCAACGAGGTCTTGGTTCCACGCACGCCCCGTGCGCGCGTGTCATCGCATGAACTCGCGGTGAGAGCGGTGCGGCGACCGGTCCGACTCGACCGGCCGCCGCGGGCCGGATCGGCGCTGTCAGCTGCCGGCGATCGTGATCGAGAGCGGCCGAGGTGGTGATGAGCTGTTCGCGGCCAGCACGTCGCCGAAGGGCAGCCAGCGGCCGTCGCCGGAGCGGATCGTGTGCAGCAGTCGGTCGCCGTCGGTGGCGACCGCGACGTGCAGGACGCCCCGCGACGCGGTGATCGAGGCGCTGTTGACGGCGCTGCCGGGCGCGCCCGTCTGCGACGCGACGTTGGTGAACGTGGTCCACTCGCCGGTCGGGCGCTGAAGGGCGTGGTAGACCTCGCCGTCGCTGCCGATCACCAGGGCGTGCAGGTCGGAGCCGACCTGGGCGAGCTCCACGTCGGTGGCCGTGACCTCGGCCGGCGCCGGGGTGAAGGGCACGTCGGCGGTCTGGGCCCAGGTGCCGTCGGCGTACCGGACGTAGGACGGCAGGATCCGCCCGCCGGCGGTGTCGTCGACCACCAGGCGCAGGGCGTCGCCGACGCCCGCGATCGCGGCGTTCATGGTCGCCGTGGTCGCGGCCGGGACGACGACCTCGCTCGCCCAGGTACCGTCGGCGCGCCGCACCGCGTGCTTCATGAGCTGGTCGTCGCTGCCGCGCCGCACCCGGTGCAACTCGCCGTTGACGGCGGCCACGGCCAGGTCGTTGGTCGACCCGGTCGTGCCGACCGGTCCGGGGGTCACCTCCGACCACGAGCCGTCGGCGTGGCGGATCCGGTGGTGCAGCGACGGCCGGTAGGGCAGGCCCGAGTAGTCCTCGTAGATCAGGTGCTCTTCGCCGTCGACGATGGCCGACACGAGTTGGCGCTGGGAGTGGTTCGTGCCGATGTAGCCGAATCCGGTCCAGCTGCCGTCGCCCCGGCGGACCGTGTGGGCCACGCCGGTGCTGCCCGGGATGCCGAACGTGGCCAGGTGGACGTCCCCCGGAACGTGCGCGGTGGTCGGCTCGGCCGGCGCGGTGGCGGTCAGCGAAGCCATGGTCACCGCCACCATCACCGGCAACCCGAGCAAGGTTCTTCTTCTGGACATCACAGCTCCCCCTGTTGACGCCCGCCCGTATGGCGGGCATCACATGCCTACCACCGGACGGGAGAAGTGATGGGGCGATTGGGGGAATCTCAGGTGGTCTCCAGGCAGCCCCGTTCGAACAGCCACCGCGCGGTCGCCTCGGCTTGGCGGGCGGGCAGGTGGGTCGACCAGGCGCGGAGCAGGTCGGACAGGGACGCGGTGCGGTCGAGGTAGTCGAGCAGCGGGGCGAGTTCGGTGTCGGCGACGTGCGCGACCGGGGTGGGCAGGGCCGGGTGGGTGAGGGCGCGGCGCGTGGTGACGAGGTCCCCGACCGGGCACGGGGTCGGCACGACGGCGGCGTCGGGGGACAGCCGGACCGGCCGGTGGAGGTGGTCGGGGGTCAGCGGGGTCGGTGAGGTCGGGCGGTGGTCGGGGGGTGGCGCGGCTCGGCGTCGCCAGAACGGTTGGTCGCGGTGGGGTTGGTGGCGGTCGTAGTGGGCGGCGGTCCAGCCGGCGTGACGGGCCGAGGTCCGGTCCCGGCTGTCGCGGTAGAAGGCGAGGGCGGCGGCCCGGTCGCCGTCGGAGAGGACGGTGTGGACGGTGACGGCGGCGGCCATGGCGCTGTGCAGCGCGCTGTCCACCCCGGACGACGTCAGCGGGTCGAGGGTGAAGGCCGCTTCGCCGACCTTGACGCTGTCCTCGGTCACGGGGGTGTCGTCGCGGTAGGCGGTGGCGTGGCAGACGGCGACGTCGAGTGATCCCGGGCGGTCCGCGAACAGGCCGGTGCTGTCGAGGAGGTGGTGGTAGAGGCGCTCCGGGCGGTGGGCGCGGAGCAGGTCGGCGTCGATGAACGCCATGGCGCGGAACAGGCCGCGGGGCAGGGGCGCGCCCCAGCACCAGGTCCGCGGTCCCGTGCCGATGCGGGTCGGGCCGCCGCCTCGCCAGACGGCGTGCAGGGCGAGGGTCCTGGGCCCGGTGGCGGTGGTCGTGCCGCCCGAGACGCGGTGCCGCCCGCTCGCGTCCACCAGGAACCGGGCCCGGAGCGTTCCGCCGGGCAGGGGGACGTCCCAGCCCGCCCGGGTGCGTCGGGGGCGTCCGGCGCGGGCGGGGTGCCGGACCTCGACGCCGACGGCCCGTGCGGCGGTGAGCAGGACGTGGTCGAACCGTCCCCGGTCGACGGTGACCGCCCGTGGATCGGGGGCGACCAGGTGGGTCGTGGTGTCCTCCCAGCGCACCAGGGTGCCGCGCGACGGCACGGCGTCGTCGAGGGCGTGCCCGAGGTCCAGGACGTCGAGCAGCGGCCCGACTCCGGGTGACAGCGCCTCGCCCACGTGCGGGCGGGGGAACGGGCGGCGTTCCAGCAGCACGACGCGGTGGCCGAGGCGGGCCAGCCGCAGCGCGCACACCGCGCCCGCCGGCCCACCGCCGACCACGCAGACGTCCGTCATCCGGTGAAGTAGTCGGGCCGGGCGGCGAGCAGGCGGCTGTAGACGGAGAGGCAGTGGTGCAGCCAGCCCCGGATGTAGTCGCACGCCGGCCGGCCGCGGCGGATCACCTCGTGGTGGCAGCCGCCGCCGCACAGGTACCGGGCCCAGCAGCCGTTGCACGGCTCCTGCCGGTGCACGTGGCGGTCGGTCAGCCACCGGGCGCGCTTGGCGTCGTCCACGCCGGTGGTCAGGTCGCCCATCGCGCCGTCGGAGTCGCCGACGAACCGGTGGCACGCCGCCAGGTCGCCGTCCGCGGACACGCCCAGGTAGCCCGCGCCCGCGCCGCACGGGTAGGGCCGGTGCGTGCCCCGGTGGATCTCGCGCAACGCGGTGACCAGGTTGGTGAACGGGTAGCGCTGCCCGGCGAGCACCCGGCGGACGAACTCCTCGCCGCACGCGGTCATCTGCTCCAGCATGACCTCCAGGTCCCGCGACGCCATCTCGCCGTGCCCGTTGGGCGAGCTGAGCATGGGTGAGAAGCCGACGCCGTGGAACCCGGCGGCGGTGAACTCCTCCAGCGTGCGCGGCAGGTCGAGGTTGAGCGGCGTGACCGTGACGCGGGCCGAGACCTGCATCCGGCGTTGCGCCGCCAACAGTGGCGCGACCCGGTCCATGACGCGCCGGTAGCTGCCGCGGCCGTCGCGGTGCGGTCGCAGCAGGTCGTGCCGAGCGCCGACGCCGTCGAGGCTGACCGTGACCGCGAACCCGTGCGCCTCGAAGAACTCGCCGTCCTCGGGCGTGAGCAGGGTGCCGTTGGTGGTGATGGAGAACGTGACCGGCGTCCCCGTCCGCCGCGACACCTCGACGGCGTACTCGGTCGCGGAGCGCACGACCGGCCGGTTGATCATCGGCTCGCCGCCGAGGAACGCGAGGTTGACGCGTTCGCCGGGGCCGGCGTCGCGGAACAGGGTGTCCACGGCGGCGAACGCGGTCGCCTCCGGCATGTTCTTGGCCGGACCGCCGAAGTCGCCCTGCTGCGCGTAGCAGTAGGTGCAGCCGAGGTTGCACTTCTGGGCGACGGCCAGCGACAGCGCCCGCACCGGCGGCGGGTCGGGCGCGAGGTCGTCGACCTGGCGCGGCGCGTCGAGGCCGAGGTCGGCCAGCAGCGAGTCCACCAGCCGTGGATCGGGGTCGCGGCGGGCGGCGTCGATCCGGTCGTAGAGGGCCTGGCCGACGCCGAACAGGCGGCTGCCGTCGGCGATGAGCACGCGTGGCCCCGCGTCGGTGCGCAGCAGGTGGACGTCGGGGTGGACGGGGGCGGACTCCGCGAACAGCCGGGCGGCGGTCATCGGCCGTCACCGTCCGGCTCGGTCTCGCGGTACTCGGGCGCGTCCTTGCCGTCCACGATGAACCGCAGCTCGCCCTGCCAGTCCCGGAACAGGTCGTCGTAGCTGACCAGGCGGGAGTCGAAGCGGTTGTCCAGCACGTACTCGCGCGGCTCGCGGTCCTTGGCGAACCAGTGGTTGCCGGTGGTGGTGCCCGCGGCGGTGTCCTCGACGTTGACGTAGTCCGGTCGGCTGGCGGCCCAGTAGTAGCAGGCGCACTCGCGGTAGTCGTTCTGCCAGGGCGAGCACAGGCCGCGGGTCAGGTCGCCGGGTCCGGCCATCTCCTCGGCGATCACGGCGAGGTCGCCGCCGGTCGTCCCGCTCTTCGCGAACAGGGCCCTGACCTCCAGCTGCACCACCTCGAAGCGCGGGTCGGGCAGGGACGACGGCTTGCCGACCGGCTTCGACGCGGGGCCGCTGGTGAACAGGCACGGCACGGTCTGCCCGACGTGGTCGGCCAGCACGTCCGCCAGGGAGTTGGACCACTCCAGCATCGTCACGCCGTCGGGGTTGTCCGCCGAGGTCAGCCGGGACGACCCGCTGCCGGGGCGGGTCGGCCCGACCAGGGCGCCCACGACGTCGTGGTCGCCGACGGACAGCAGGCGGCGGCCGACCAGCCGTTCGTGCTCCGGGTCGGCGCCCACGACGTAGTTGTCGGACTCGTGCAGCTCGATGCCGACCAGGAGCCGGCGCCAGATGTTGCGGATGTCGAACTCCAGGCCGGGGAACGCGTTGGAGATCGCCGAGTCGGGCAACGTGCTCGGCGGGTTGCCCGCGGCGCTGTAGTGCAGCTGGGCGGTGAGGTTCATCGGGTCGATCCGGTCGTCGCTCATCGCGGTCCTCCGGGTTCGTCGGTGGCCTGCCGGAAGATCGCCTGCCGGGCGGCCAGGCGGACGAGGTCCACCTGGCGGCGGGTGAGGGCCAGCGACCGGCCGTCCGCGCCGCGCATCAGCGCCGGCATCTTGCGCCTGCCCTTGGCGGTGAGGTCGCCGACCTCGTCGTGGTCGCGCAGCACGTCGGCGAACCACGGCGCGGTGCCGCTGCGCAGGGCGGCGAGCACGTTCCGGTGCAGGGCGAGCACCGCGGCGGCGTCCACCAGGGACGGCGCCATGATCGGCTCGAACAGCCGGCCGGTGTCGGCGGTGTCCTGCCGCACCATCGTGCTCGCGGCGTCGACCCGACCGTCCACGGTGTTGCCGTTCATCACCTCGGTGTTCATCAGCCGCACCGTCTCCGTGGCGCGGCGGAGCACTTCCTCGGCCACGGCGCGCGCCTGCTCCAAGGTGTCCTGCCCGGTCGCGGCCGGTCCGTGCAACGCCTGGTCGAGCTCGTCGGCGACGGTGCGGATCGGGATGACGTCCGGCGCGTAGGCGGGCGGGCCCGCGCCGATGCGGCCGAACGCGGTCAGTTCCCGGCCGGAGACGTCGAGCGCGACGTGGACCAGGCCGTCGCACTCGTCGTCGAGGTAGCCCCGGCTGACCCAGGAGCCGTCCGGGCCGTCGTCGCCCGCGTAGATCTGCGCCGGGATCGTCAGCCGCGGATCGCCCGGCTGGTCGGCGTGGCCGCGCCACTTGCCCCTGGTGGCGTCGTAGAGGAAGTCGACGACGTTCGGGTCCGGGTCGGTGGGGCGGTCGGTGTAGGCGGAGCCGTAGACGTGGCCGGCGGCGGGCGTGAAGCGCAACCGGATGCCGGGGAACTCCGGCGTCGGCTTGAGGTAGCGGGCGTGGCCCAGCGGCAGGAACTTGTCTTCGAGGAAGTTCGCGCACACGCCCATCAGCTCGTGCGACACGTGGTCGCTGAACCACTCGGTGTCGGCGTCGATCCGGTCGTTGTCGTCGTAGGTGCGGCGCTGGATCTTGTGGTTGCCGACCCGGACGCGCCACCGCACGTCCTCGGGCGTGAGGCCGTTGTCCTGCAACAGGTCGACGGTCAGGGGCCGGAGCACGTCGTCGTCGGTGAGCGCCCAGACCTCGAGGAACGGCGCGACGGGCCGGACCTTGCCGTGCCCGTCGGTGAACCGGAGCGTCGCGGGGGTGTCGGCGCCGGTGATCGCGCCGGAGCCGGGGTCGACGCGGAACGTCGGCGCGGGGCGCAGCCGTCGTGGCCCCAGCGGCTCGGTCGGGTCGGTCTCGGCGGTGTAGTTGTCCATCGGCTCGGCGGCGCCGCCGAGCCGTGCGACGGCCAGCGGCGGCAGGACGCGCAGTTCCCGGATCGTCGTCATCGCGTGCACCCCTTGCGGCTGAGGACGTGCTCGATCTGCTCCAGCGCCCGCCGGTCGGACTCGCGCAGCGCCACCAGGTAGGGGTCGTCCGCGCCGGCCGGGTCGGTGCTGAGCAGTTGGTCGGTGAGCAGCTGGGACGCCTGCACGAGGTCGCGCTGCAGCAGCCAGCGGTCGTGGTCGTGGTGGGGCAGTTCGAGGCTGTACGGCATCTCGAACGGCGGCCCGGCCAGCAGACCGCCCGGCACGTCCTCCTCCAGGGGCCGCTCCACCAGGCGTCCGGCGACGGCGCGCAGGTTGTACATCTCGGCGAACGCCCGGTGCACCAGCGCGCCGCGCCCGGTGAGCACGCCGCCGTTGTCCACCGGGCCCGACAGCAGGAACGCGTGGGAGATGTCGGTGAGCAGCATCCGGTAGCGGAGGTTGAACAGGTGGCCCCACAGCGCGGTGACCGGGTCCGTGATCGGGTTGGTCGTCACCTCGGCGGCGGCGTACCCGACCGGCTGCGACTCGTTGAGCCGGTGCGCGGTCACCGGGTTCTGCGCGACCGGGCGCGACACCAGTGCCTGCTGGTCCTCGGGCAGCCGCGTCAACGCCCGGTAGATGCCGAGGAACCGGTTGAAGTGGGACGTCTCGTCCTGCTCGTCGGCGTCCGGCGCCTCGCCCTGCTCGCCGATCTCGCGCAGCGCCTTGCGCGCCGAGTCCCGCGAGAACACGCCGAAGACCAGCAGCTCGGGCGACTTGACGTCCGGCACGTTCCCCGAGTCCTGCCCGCGTTCACCGCGGGTGTACCCGCGGCCCCACTCGTCCCAGGACGCCTGGTACGGCAGCGTGTCCGCGTGGAACAGCTCGTCCGGGAGGAAGTCCTTGTTCTTCAGGATCGCGTCGACCCGGCCGTAGAGCGCACCGACCCGGTTGACGTAGTCGCCCGACGCCTTGGCTGCCCTCTCCTTGATGGCCGTGGCCTCGGGACCGGACCAGGTGCTCGGGCTCTCCGCGACCACGTACTTGGCGAGCGAGTCGGCGGTCAACGGCTGGAGGTTGAACGCGAACGGGTAAAAGTCCGAGCCCCACGGGTAGTCCTCGCGGTCGAGGTTGATCGGGCCGCCCAGCACCGTCAGCAGGTTCTGCACGGTGACGAGGTGGCCCATCTCCTCCTTCGCGATGCCGAGGATGACCTCCTGCCAGCCGCGCACGTCGTCGCGCAGCCCTTCGGGCACCTGCGGCCCGCCCATCGAGTAGGCGGCGAACAGGTACTGCACCATCAGCGAGTGCTCGATCTCGGCCGCGACGTGCAGCAGCATCACGGTGTAGTCGCGCCAGTTGAACTCCGGCGGCAGGACCGGGCACTCCTCCTCCGCGTCGAGGGGCCCGGCCACCGACAGGACCGCCATGGCGGGCGCCCGGTCCTCGAAGAGCTCCGGCACCACCGAAGCGAGATGCCTGTGCACCCTCGACCGCATGTCCTACCCCCGTTTCCCGCGCGACTGTGTGGCGCACGGGCGAGCGTGCCGGCGTGCGGGCACCCGACGCCCCGGTCGCGGCCAACGCCAGCCGGGCCGGTGAAACCCGTCATCCGGCCGGGTCGCCCGTGCTGACGGACCGTCGCCGGTGACGTCGGCCGCCGCCACGGTCGGGCGACGTCCGTGACCGGTCGGTGGTGGTCAGCCGGGGCGGCGGCGCTGGGCCGGCGACATGGCCACGCCGGAGTCCCGCGCGTCCGGGAGCTTCTCCTCGTCCTCGGCCAGGCGGAGCCTGCGCCCGTCGAGGAACCAGTCGACGGTGAACTTCTTCGACACCGCGACCAGGGTGAACAGCACCAGCAGGTAGGTGGCGAACCCGGCGAGCAGGCCGATGCCGTACGCGCCGAACAGGCGGCTGCCGGCCGGGAACAGCGCGAGCACCGCGCCGCCGCCGATGACCGCGACCAGCGCGCCGAGGTCGGCCAGCCGCACCCGGTCGGTCCGGTAGCGGTTGACGAAGTACAGGTTCCAGCCGAGCACGGCGCCGAACGCCGCCGCGCCCCACAGCTCCAAGGTCATGGTCGTCCCCTCACGCGTGCCCGGGTCGGCACCAGGTTCAGGTCGGCGGGCGCCAACGCGGTGTAGGCCAGGCCCAACGCGCTGCCGTCACGCAGCACCGCGCGCCGCGCCGCCGTCATCGCCTGCCCGACGGTGTGGCCGTCGCCGAGCAGCGCGGGCAGCAGGGTGTCGGCGAACCGGCAGGCCAGGCCCTCCCGGACGTCGACCTCCGTGCCGACGACGCCCGCCGCGCCTGCCCACAGCAGCCGCGGCGTGAGCGGGAACGCGTGGTCGGCGCCGGGCGCGACGGTGCTGCACCCGTTGAGCAGGACCAGCGGCATCGACTCCCACCGCCCGCCGAAGTCGTCGTCGAACTCGGCCGCCGTGAGCCACTCGCCGTCGCCGATCTCGACGTAGCCGAGGCCGCGGTCGTTCACGCCGCCGTGGCAGTACAGGTAGATGACGCTCGGCGCGACGCTGCGCAGGTGCTGGAGGAACGCCGCGCGGCGGTTGCTCTCGATCACCTGGACGTGCGGCAGGGCGTGCCGCAGCCCTTGCAGGTGGGTGCGTTGGGCGACGAACCCCGGGTCGTCCGCCCGGCCGAGCACCACGACCGGCGGGTCGACCGGCGCCGCCGGGTGGTCGGGCACCGGTACGCGGGGGTCGAAGGTCATCGGGTTGCCGATCGCGAACCGGAAGCCCCAGAACCCGGCCGGGCAGACGACGTCGGGCGATCCGGTCGCGCACCCTCCTCGTGCGCACCGGGGCGGGTCCGTGCCGTCGAGGTCGGCGAAGTACGCCTCGCACAAGTGGTACTCGTGGGGCTCCAAGCGGGCCAGCGGGAAGTCGTAGATCATCGCGGCGGGCAGCCACTCGGCGCTGCCGTCCGGGTGCACGACCTGGAGGTGCGACGACGCGGCGCGCAACTCGCGCCACGGCGCCCTGGGCTGCCTGGTGCGGGCCAGGGCGAGGTCCACGTCGGTCTGGAAGCGTACGAACACGTCACGTCCGTGCACGGCGGCCTCGCCGAGCAGCGCCGACAGCCGCTGCCGGTCCCAGCCGGCGTCGTTCATCGACCGGTAGATCGCGCGGGCGCCCTCCTGGAAGCGGGCCACGGTGTGCTCGGCGATCCGGGTCGCGACGGACGCGCCGGTGTCGCCGAAGTGCACGTAGAGCCCGTGCTGGTCCGGGCTGTCGTGGTTGACCATGATGCTCAGCGCGTGCGGGCGCCCGGTGGCCACGACCTCCGGGTCGAGGCTGAAGCTGCGCACGTAGTCCCGCACCGCCGACCAGCCACGTCCGTCGGCCACCACCAGGAACGACTGGAGCAGCGCGCCCCGGTGGTAGAGGTTGCAGCGCAGCCGCAGCGCGCCGGTGTCGGGCGCGGTGAAGCGGAAGGCCTGCGGCGGCACGGGCTGCCGGTCGACGGGCAGGTCGCGCGTCGGCCGGTCGCGCAGCGCGCCGGACTGGTCGAACACGGCCGCCCGCACGGTGGTCCGGCCTCCTCCCGAGGCGTGCAGCGCGCCGATGTCCAGCCAGAGGACGTACGCGTGGCCCGGTCGCAACGGCTGGTCCGTCGGCCACGCGCGCGCCCCCGGCGCGTCGGGTGCCAGCCACACGAGCACCGGTCGTGCCCAGGGCGGGCGGCTGGACGGCGGGCCGCGGACCAGCAGCAGGGCGAGCATGAGCACGCCGATGAGCGTGACCAGCAGTGCGGGCAGCAGCCATTCGCCACCGGAGAACGCCGTGCCCATGGCCGGCGGCACCCCGACCGCGGGTGGTGGGACGGGGTCGGTGGTGAAGGGTTCCGGGCTGTCGTCCGGGATCGTGGCCACCTCGTACCGGGACGGCGTGATCGATGACTCAGAGACCGGCACGGACGACACCGGCACGGACGACGAAGGCGGCGGCTGCCGTTGCCGCGACGAGGACGGTGCCGGGTCCGACGACGACGGCGACGATGACGACAGCGACGGTGATGACGACGGTGGCGCGGTCGACGACGTGACCGGCTCGACCACGACGACCGTCGCCAGCCGCGACCCGGTGGACGGCTGCCGGAACGCCGACGGCGGCCGGCAGCCGTCGCACCAGACCTCGGCCGTGCCGAGCGGTGCGCTCGACGGCACGGCCAGCGACACGACCAGGGGCGTCACCTTCCCGGGCTCGCGGGTGCGGCAACTGCCGGCGGGGAGCTCGCCCAGGTACACCTGGCAGGAGTCGGGCACCTGCCACGTGCCCGTCGTGGTCCAGTCGTAGCTCGTGCCGCGGACGACCTCCGCCGGCTGCGCCACCGCCGGCGGTGCCGCGACGAGCAGCAAGGCGACGGTGAGCAGCACCGGGAAGGCACGACGCCCGGACATGGCCCCCCTTTGCGGTTCCGCGCGATGCGACGAGCGTGGCGACGGTCGCGGCGGACGGCATCGGGGCAACCCCTGATCCAGCACCCCGAACGTTGCGTTCCGGTCAGTCCAGGTCGCGCAGCGCGACCGCCGCCGCCGTCCGGCTCAGCACCCCGAGCTTGGCCAGCACGTGCGTCACGTGCGTCTCGACCGTCTTCAGGCTGATCACCAGCTCGTCGGCGATCTGGCGGTTGGTCCGGCCGGTCGCGAGCAGCCGGGCGACGTCGAGCTCCCGCGCGGTCAGGCCCTGCCGTCCCCGGCGGCGGGCGGCCTCGAACGACGGGAGCCGCCTGCCGAGCTTGCGCAGCTCGGCGACCGCCTGGGCGTGCAGCCGGCGGGCGCCGCAGGCCAGGAACTCGTCGGCCGCGCCGCAGAGCGCCTCCACCGCCTCGTCACGGCGGCCCGACCGGGCGAGCAGGGAGCCTGCCAGCAACCGGCTCTCGGCGGCGTCCACCCGTGCGCCGCACTCCTCGAACGCCAGCGCGGCTTCCTCGGCCAACGCCAGCGCGCGCTCCGGGTCGTCGGCGAGGCGCGCGGCCGTCAAGCGGGTGACGGCGCGGTGCACGGGGAAGCCGGCCGCGAACTCCCCGACCCCGTCCGCCCACCGCTTCGCCCGGTCGACGCGCCCGTGCGCGAGTTCGGCCGCGGTGAGGAACGCGTACCACAGGGGTCTGCTGAACGGGTCGACCCGCGACAGCGCCGGGCCTCCGCCCGCGTCGAGGACGGCGTCGGCGACCTCCGCCGAGGGGTCCGCCGCCAGCGTCGCCATGCCGTCGAGCAGCCGGGCGGTCGTGCGCCACCACCCGACGTCGCGCCCGGCGGCGACCGCGGCGGCCCCCGACCGGGTGGCGAGGTCGAGGTCGCCGACGAGCAGCGCGATCCAGCACCGCACGCCGTGCGCCATCGCGCTCAGCTCGCCGCTGCCCGACAGGATCGCCGCCTCCACCGCGTCCTCGGCGCAGTCCAGGGCCTCGGTCAGCCGGCCCTGCCAGCGCAGCGCGCACGCGCGGGCGGCCAGCAGGTAGGTGAGCAGGTGCCCCTGGCCCGTGCCCCTGGCCAGCCGGAGGCCGCGGTCGAGGTGCCGCAGCGCCTCGTCCCACCGCTGGTGGTGCAGCTCGCCCCACCCCAGCCAGACCAGCGCGTCCACCCGGTCGGTCAGCTCCTCGTCGGTGAGGGCGTCCGCCGCGCGTGCGGCTTCGGTCGCGCACCGGCTCATGGCCTCCTCGTCACCGGTCAGGAACGCCGCCATGACGGACATGCCCCGGGCGGCGGCGACCAGGGGCCGGTCGCCGAGGTCGACCGCCTGCCGCACGACCAGGTCGACCAGGGCCGCGCGGTCCGCGTCGAACGTGCCCGCCATGAGCGACGAGGCGGCCAGCTCCAGCCGCAGCGTCACCGCCTCGCGGCAGTCGTCGGCGCCGAGTCGGGCCAGCTCGTCGGCGAGGAGTTCCCGTGCGGCGGCGTGGTGCCCGAGCAGGCGACCGGCGGTGGCCGCCAGGAGCACCGCCGGGACGCGCTGGGCCGCGGGTCCGGTCCGCAGCTCGCGGACCGCGCCCGTGGCGACCTCCAGGCCTTCGTCCAGCCGACCGGCGCGCACGAGCGCTTCGGCGAGCCGCACGGTGAGGCCCGGGGTCGACCCGTTCGCGGGCAGCAGCCGCAACGCGGCCCTGAGCCAGTGGGCGGCGGTCGCCGGTGACGCGGCCGACGCCTGTGCCGCGGCTGCCACCAACGTGTCGACGGCGTCGCGGTCGCCGAACCGCCCCGCCTGCTCGACGTGGTGGGCCCGCACCGCGAGCGGGCTGCCGCGGCGGCCGAGGACGGCCAACGCCCGCTCGTGCGCGCCGAGCCGCCAGCCCGGCGCCGCGGCCTCGTAGACGACCTGCCGCACCAGCGGGTGGCGGAACCGGAACCGCCGCGGCCCGGCCGGGCGGACGAGGTCGCACCGGCACAACGCGTTCAGCGCGTCGAGCACGGCGTGCTCGGGCAGGCCGCCGGTCTCGGCCGTCATCTCCGGCTCGAACGGGTCACCCGCCACGGCCGCCGCCCAGGCGACGACCCGCGTCGCCTCGTCGAGCACGTCCAGCTCGGCCCGCAGCGCCGCGCGGATCGTGGGCGGCAGGGGCGTGGCGCCCGCGGCCGGTTGCGCGGTCTTGACCAACGACTCCAGGTACAGCGGGTTGCCGCCGCTGGCCTCGTAGACCGCCCGCCGCCACGACGGCCCGCGACCGCGCCCGATCAGCTCGACGGCGTCGGCGAAGTCCAGCGGCCCCAGCTCCAGCCGGTGCCCGACGCCCGCGCGGTGCGCGTCCGACAGCGACGCGTCGAGGTTGACCGGCAGCGGCACGGCCCGGTGGGCCAGCACGAGGACGAGCGGGCCGCGAGGCGGGCGGCGCACCAGGTGCGCCCAGCAGTCCAGGGAGCCGACGTCGGCCCACTGCGCGTCGTCCAGGCTGACCACCATGCCGCGGACGCGGGACGCCGACTCCAGCGCCTCCCGCACGACGCGGTGCCTGCGGTAGCGCTCGACCGCTCCGGTGTCGTCGGCGGGGTCGAGCGCGGCCCGGTCGGCGGGGAAGAGGGCCGCGGGCTGTTTGCCGGTCAGTTCCTCCAGCAGTTCGGTCAGCGCGCCGTAGGGCACTTCCCGGTCGAACTCGGTGCCCCGGCTCGTCACCACCGCGAACCCCGCCGCGGCGGCCATGGCGTGGAACGACTCCAGCAGCCGGGTCTTGCCGATGCCCGGCTCGCCGACCACCTGGAGCACCGCCGGACGTCCGCGCCGGGCGGCGTCCAGCACCTCCGCCATCACCCGCCGTTCGAGATCGCGCCCGACGAACACCTCCGCTGTCACGATCCGTGATTCGACCAGGTCAGCGCGGGGGAGTTGAGGGGTGCGGAGGCGGACCACCCGAAGGGATGACCTGCGGTGGCGCTAACGGGCTCCCGGGCCGGGCAGTGCCGCGGTGACCAGGAGTTCGAAGGTGGGGCGGGGATCGGTCTCGTCGTGGCGGGCCACGCGGTGCAGGAGGTGGCCCTCGAAGCAGGCCGCGAGCGCGGTGGCGGCGCCCCGCGGGTCGCGCGCGCCGAGCCGGGCGAGCGCGACCACGCCGATCGCCTCCATGGCTTCGCGTTCCCGTGACAGCGCCGCTCGCAGTTCGGGCACGTGGCCCGCTTCCAGGAAGAGGATCAGCCGGGCGGCGGTCGCCGTGCGCGCGGGGCCCGTCAGGTGCTCGAACGCCAGGCACAGCGCGTCGACCAGCTCGGCGGGGGTCGTGGGCGCGAAGGCGATGCCGACCTGCGTCAGGTCGAGTTCGGCGAGCCGGCCGACGACACCGGTCAGCAGCGCCTGGCGGGTGCGGAAGTAGTTCGACGTGGACCCCTTCGCCAGCCCGGCGCGCTCGTCGACGCGGGCGTGGGTGAGCGCGCGGAGCCCTTGCGTGCCGAGGAGGTCGATGGCGGCGTCCAGCGCTCGTTGTCTTGTGGGCGTCACTCGATCACTATAGCCATAGTGACTTGGCACTATGAACGTAGTACCGTGGACGTGCTGCGAAGGGATGTGAGCGGTCGTGGAGGAGACCAAGAGGACCAACGCGTACTTGCGGTTGGTGGAGCGGCTGGAGCGCTCGGACGCGGTGGACGGCGTGATCGAGGCGGCGGATCCGCTCTCCCGACGGCTGGTGGCCCGTGACCCGGTGCGCCGCCTGCTGCACGGTGAGGCGACCGGCATACCGCTGCACGTCATCGTCAAGGACGTGCCGTTCGGCGCGTGGTTCATGGCCCAGTTCCTGGACTGGTTCCCGGACGAGGGGTCGCGGCGGGCGGCCACGCGGCTGGTGGGCCTCGGCCTGCTCGGCGCCGTGCCCGCCGCGGTGACCGGGTGGGCGGACTGGGCGGCGACGGGGCGGGGTGGGCGGCGCGTCGGCGTCGTCCACGCCGCCGCGAACGGCGTCGCCACGGTCGTCTTCGCGGGCTCGTGGGCGGCTCGCGTGTGCGACCACCACCGGCTCGGCGTCGGCCTGGCCCGGGTCGGCGGGGTGGTGCTCGCGGCCGGCGGCTTCCTGGGCGGCTCGTTGGGCCGTCGGCGTCGGGCGGCGGCTCGCCGGGCGGGGCGTGCGGTGGTCCCGGGGCCTGCCGAACCTGCCGGGGTGAGCGGGGACGGATCGCCGGGCGGCGCGCGTGGTGGCCGGCCCGCGGAGTGAGCGTGCGGTCGGCCGGGTCGGTGTGGCGGTGGCCGGGTCTGGGGTGGAGGCCGGTCGATCGCGGGGCCGGGCCTGGGCTGGTCGCCGGGACTGCGTGACAGGGGCGG
Source organism: Actinosynnema sp. NPDC049800 (assembly GCF_040656635.1). NCBI lineage: Bacteria > Bacillati > Actinomycetota > Actinomycetes > Pseudonocardiales > Pseudonocardiaceae > Actinosynnema > Actinosynnema sp. NPDC049800. The sequence goes on from NZ_JBFAMT010000041.1 coordinate 82,187, forward strand.
TGGGTTGTCGGCCGGGGGTGTAGTGGTGGCCGGGCCTGCGGGTGGAGGTGCGGTGGGTGGCCGGGCCGAGGGTGGTGGTCGCCGGGTTAAGTCGGCAGTGGGGCGGTCCGGGGCCGGCGGTCGGGCGGGTCAGGCGGCCTGGCGGGTCAGGTGGTCAGGGTGGCCGGGCCGAGGCGGAGCACGCCGTCGTCCAGTGGGACGCACCGTTTGCCGCCGCGGCCGCGCAGGGCCTTCAGCGCGCCCGGCGCGATCACGACGTCCAGCCAGCCGCACGGGTTCGCGGGCCGGTGCGCCTCGAACCGCACCGGCCCGTCGCCCGAGTCGAGGGTGAACACGTCGTGCCGCGCGAGCCCGTCCACGTCGAACCCGCGCAGCACGATGTTGCGCCGCACCACCAGCGGGCTCGGCGTGGTGTGCAGGCCGAGCCCCCCGGTGACGTGCTCCAGCGACTCGACGGCGAAGACCGTGACGGCGGCCGTCCGGTGCGCGGGCCGGTTGTAGTAGCGGTCGCCCACCAGGCCCAGACCCGCCCGGACCACGACGTGGTCGCGCGAGACCGGCTCGGGGTCGGCCCGCGGCCCGTCGCCCGGCCGTCCCTCGTACGCGTGCACGGACGACACGTGCAGCGCCACGATCTCGACGGTCGTGCTCACCGCTCGCCGAGTTGCCACTCAGGTCGGACGTAGTGGCAGGTGTACCCGTTCGGGTAGCGCTCGAGGTAGTCCTGGTGCTCCGGCTCGGCCTCCCAGAAGTCGCCGGCCTGCGCCACCTCGGTGACGACCTTGCCCGGCCACTTGCCGGAGGCGTCCACGTCGGCGATCGTCGCCTCCGCGATCCGCTTCTGCTCGTCGTCGGTGAAGAAGATCGCCGAGCGGTAGCTCGTGCCGATGTCGTTGCCCTGGCGGTCGCGGGTCGTCGGGTCGTGGATCTGGAAGAAGAACTCCAGGATCTGCCGGTAGCTCAGCCGGGCCGGGTCGAACACGACCTCGATCGCCTCGGCGTGGCTGCCGTGGTTGTAGTACGTCGCGTTCGGGACGTCGCCGCCGCTGTAGCCGACGCGGGTGGAGACGACGCCCGGGTGGCGGCGGAACAGGTCCTGCATGCCCCAGAAACACCCTCCCGCGAGGACGGCCTTCTCGGTCACGGTAGCCATGTGGCGCTCCACTCCTCAGTCCGAAATATCTCCACCAGCGTGAACGCTCCCGTGCCCCGCTGTCATCCCGGGGTGGCTGTGACCCGCGGCTCCGCGTGCACGGTCAGGGCGGCGGCGATCGCTCCGGCCACCTCGTCGGCGGCCACCACGCGGACCAGCGCCCGGTCGTCGCGCAGGCGTTCGGCGAACAGC